>DATEIF010000024.1:0-3989 GCA_035279205.1 Vineibacter sp. | reverse complement strand
CGTCTCCGATGCCACCTGGGCCACGCTTGCCAAGAGCTATTCGACCGAGCAACTCATGGACGCCGTGTTCACCATCGGCCAGTACAATCTGGTCTCCTGGGCGCTCAACAGCTTCGGCGTGCCGCTCGACGACTTCCTGCCGGCCGCGAAGGCGACATAGTCGTCATCGGAGCGCGCAACTCCAGTTGCGCTCATGGACCGACGAACAAAGAGGATGAGCGGTAAGCTGTGTCATCCCGAGCGCAGCGAGGGATCTTTAGTCAACGATGCTAAAGATCCTTCGCTGCGCTCGGGATGACAAGATGGTGGCGGGGCGCCTGACCTTGTTCCTTGTTAGCGGCGCGCTCCCTTGCAACCTGCCGCGGGTTCAGGCTTTTCCGCTCACGCCGGCTTCGGCGAAAGTGGCCATGCCGTTGTGGCAGGCTGCGGCCGCCTTTAGGATCGACACGGCGACGGCCGCGGCGGAGGCCTCGCCCAGGCGCATGTCGAGATCGAGCAGTGGGCGCTGGCCGATCGCTTCGAGCAGGCGCTTGTGCCCGGGTTCGGCCGACCGATGGGCGACACGGCAATGGTCGAGCGCTCGCTTATCGAGCGCATAGAGCACTGCCGCCGCAGCCGTGCAGGCGAAGCCGTCGAGCAGCACCGGAATGCGACCCATGCGGGCAGCCAACACGGCGCCGGCGATGGCGGCGAATTCCTCGCCGCCGAGGGCCGCCAGCAGCGCCAGCGGATCGTGCGCTGCAATCGTCTCCTTGTGCCGGGCGAGCGCCTCGTCGATCACGGCGATCTTGTGCGACAGGACCGATCCGCTGACGCCGGTCCCCGGCCCGGCCCAATCTGCGCCCGTGCCGCCGAACAGCGCGGCGCAGAGCGCGGACGCACTCGTGGTATTGGCGATGCCCATCTCGCCGAGACAAAGCACGTCGATCCCCGGCTCGACCGCCATCATGCCGTAGGCCATCGCGCGGGCGGCGCGCGCTTCATTCATTGCCGGCGCCTGGGTGAAGTCTTCCGTCGGATGCTCGAGGTCGAGCTCGTAGATGCGCAGGTCGGCGTCGATGGCCGCGGCGAGCTGGTTGATGGCGGCGCCGCCCTTCAGGAAGTTCTGAACCATCTGCTGCGTGACTTCCGGCGGATAGGCGGAGACGCCGCGTCGGGCGACGCCGTGCGTGCCGGCGAACACGGCAATGCGCGGCCGCTCGACGCGCGGATGCGCCCGGCCCTGCCAGCAGCCCAGCCATTCCGCGATCTCCTCGAGGCGGCCGAGCGAACCGGGCGGCTTGGTGAGCGCTGCCTGGCGGCGAACGATCTCGGTTTGCGCATCGAGGTCCGGTCCGGGCAGATCGCGCAGGACGCGGCACATTTCGTCGAAAGTGGCGGGGGAGGCGTTCATCGGGGGCGCGGACCATCCTATATTTGACCCGTCATGACCAGCCCCAACGACTTTCCCGACCCGGGTTCGCACGGTCGTCCCGCTTCCTTCGAGGACTGGCTGCAGGCCTTCAAGGAACAGGCCTCCTTCTTCACCGGCGTGAAGTTCGATATCGGCATGCCGCGCTGGCCGCTGGCCGATGTCCTGCCCGTGCTGCCGTTCGTCGGCGCCGCCATCGGGCTGGCGGCCGGTCTGGTGTTCGGGATCGTGCGCGGCATCGCCGGGCCTGGCTGGCTCGCTGCCGTGTTGGCGGTGGGAACGGCCGTGCTGATCACGCGCGCGCTGCACGAGGACGGCCTTGCCGACACCGCCGACGGATTGGGACCGCATGCCCTGGAGCCGCCACGGCGACTCGAGATCATGCGCGACAGCCGCAACGGGACGTTCGGCGTGCTCGCGCTTGCGCTGTCGGTGCTGATCAAGGTCGTGTGCCTTGCGCATTTCGCGGGCGGCACGGGTCTCGTCGTGCTGATCGCCGCACACGCGCTGTCGCGCGCCGTTCTGGCCTATCCGTTGCTCGCCTATTCACCGGTCCATCACGACGGATTGGGCGCGCTGGCCGGCAAGCCCACCGACAATGACGTCTGGCTGACCATCGGCATCGGCGCCGTGCTCGCTTTCGTGCTGCTGTTGGGCACGGGGTTCTGGCCTGCCGTTTTGGCGCCGTTGGCGGCGATCGCTGCCGCCTGGTTCGCCTCGCGCTGGATCGCCGAGCGGATCGGCGGCTACACCGGCGATACGCTGGGTGCCGTCCAGCAGAAGGCCGAAGTGGTGTTCATGGTGGTGGCGGCACTCGCGATCGCCCATTAAAAGGCTGCCGACCCAAGATTTTGCCGACTCAAGATTTGCATCGAGGAGCAGCCATGCCCACGGGAGCCAAGATCACCGGATCGATCACGCGCTGGTGGTGGGTTCGCCATGCGCCGGTCCCCAATCCCGAGCGGCGCTGTTATGGCCAGACCGACAAGGATTGCGATGTCAGCGACGAGGCCCTCTTCAAGCATCAGGCGGCCCTGCTGCCCAAGGGAGCGGTGTGGTATTCGTCCAATCTTCTCCGCGCCCGCAAGACGGCCGAATGCCTGGGCGCGCATGGCGCGCAGTTCGGCGAGGTGCTGATCGATCCCGATCTTGCCGAGCAGCATTTCGGTGCCTGGCAGGGCCTCACCTACACCGAGATCGCCGAGACGCATGGCAGGAATCACCTCTTCTGGCTGGGACCGCCCGAGTTGCGACCGCCCGGCGGCGAAAGCTTCGTCGATCTGCGCGAGCGCACGGTGCGCAGCATCGAGCGTCTCACCGAGAAGTATCGCGGGCGCGATATCGTGGCGACCGCCCATGGCGGCACGATCCGTGCCGCGCTGGCGCACGCTTTCAACATGCATCCGGAGGCCGCCGTGCGATTCGAGATCGAGAACGTATCGATCACCCTGATCGAGCATTTCGAGCAAGCCGATCCCTCCCATGCCTGGCGGGTCGCCTTCACCAACTACATGCCGCGCCAGATCGTGAAGGCGCATGCCGCCGCGAGCCTGGCATGAAGACGCGGGAAGAGCTTGCCGCCGAGCAGGCGGCCCACTGGAACGGCCGTGGCGGCGAGGCCTGGCTTGCATCCTACGACCGCATCCAGCGCAGCATCGCGGGCTTCAGCGAAGACGTGCTCGGGGCGGCCGACGCCAGGCCCGGCGAGAGAGTTCTCGATGTCGGCTGCGGCACCGGCGAGACCACCGCCTTGCTGGCGAAGGCTGTCGGCGAAACGGGCCGTGTATTGGGAGTCGACATCTCCGAAGTGCTGGTCTCCGCCGCGCGTGGAAGGAACGTCGCCAATGCGGCGTTCGAGGTCGGCGACGCCGCGACCTGGGCCTTCGAGACCGCCGCCTTCGATCTCGTCTTCTCGCGGTTCGGCGTCATGTTCTTCGCCGACCCGGTGGCGGCGTTCCGCAATCTTCGCCGGGCCTTGGAGCCATCCGGCCGGCTGGTGTTCCTCTGTTGGCGAACGCCGCAGGAGAATCCGTGGGGGCTCGTGCCGATGCGCGCCGCGGGTCCGTTCCTGCCGCCCATGGAGCGGCCGGGACCCGAGGATCCGGGTCAGTATTCCTTCGGCGACAAGACGCGAGTCGAGCGCATCCTGAGAGAAGCCGGGTTCGGCGGCCTCTCCTTCCGCCCGCTCGACCGGCCGGTGCCGCTTGGCCCCGATATCCCGACGGTGCTCGACAATCTCGGCAAGATGGGCCCCCTGGCGCGCCAGTTCGCCGACGCGGAGCCGGCCCGGGTCGAGAAGGCCAAGCAGGCGGTCGCCGAGGCCTTGCGCCCTTATGCGACCGCCGACGGCGTGCGCCTGGCCGGCGCATGCTGGCTGGTGCGTGCCCAGCCGGCCTGATGGAGCACGCGCCGTCGCTGTCGTTGCCGCCGGTCACACTGGTGCTGGGTGGCGCCCGCTCGGGCAAGAGCACGCATGCCGAGAAGCTGGTCGCCGGCACCTTGTTCGGCGCCAATCCGCGGCCGGCCGTCTATATCGCCACCGCGCAGGCGGGCGACATGGAGATGGCGACCCGGATCA
>DATEIF010000023.1:0-5912 GCA_035279205.1 Vineibacter sp. | reverse complement strand
GACTCTCGAGATACTTGCCGACCACGAGGCCGAGCATCGCGCGGCATATGCTGTCGGTCCCCTGCCCGGCGGCCTCCGCTTCGGCCATGGCTGCAGAGAAATGACGTTCTGCTATTTCGGTTGCGGACATGCTGGCCACCTTCTCCCGTCGCGCCGATCGTGCGGCAGGAGTTGAGACGGAAGCCGGTGTCCCGCGCCTTGATATGAATCAAGCCGTCCCCGCGGGCTTCCCGGCGAGCGGTCAGGAAGACAGATAGCGCTCGTATTTGCCGCCGACAACCTCGTCGGCCGTAATGTCAGGATCGAGCGTATAGAGATCCTGCGCGCGGCTGATGCCACGCAGCGCGAAGCGGCCGGTGGAGACCAGGTAGTTCCTTCCCGCTGCGTCGAGGCCCGAACGAAACGCCGACGACATCAATAATTCGCGGTCGACCGAGCGGCACATCGAGGCGATGCGGCTGACCTCGTTCACAGCCGGACCGACGACCGTGAAGTCGAGCCGGTCGCGGCTGCCGATGTTGCCGTAGAACACGTCGCCGATATGCAGGCCGAGATAGACCGATGTCACCGGTCGGTTCTGATCCATGCGTTGCGCGTTGAGCGCGCGCTGGCGCTCGCGAAGGGCCGCCTCGGCACGCAGGGCGCTGCGACAGGCCTCGGCGCGATCGTCGGACTTGAAGATCGCCAGCGTACCGTCGCCGATCAGCTTCAGGACCTCGCCGCCGGCTTCGCGAATCGACGTGATGACGGCGTCGGCATAGTCGTTCAGCAGCGGAATGACTTCGTCAGGCGGCGCGGTGTCGGTGATGGTGGTGTAACCGCGCAGGTCGGAGAACCAGAGGACGGCGCTGATGCGCTCGGCGACGCCGCGCGAAATGCGGCCGCTCAACACGCGCTCGCCAGCGTCCTGACCAAGGTACACTTCGACCAGCGTGCCCGCGATGCGGGCCAGTGACGCGCATTTGATCGCCAGCGCCAGCGACGGCACCAGGCGGCGCAGAGCCGCCAGAGTGGACTCGCAAAAGCCGTCGGGATCCGCCGTCGTCCACGACGAATAGAAGCAATCCATCTCGCCGATCGTGCCCCGGTCGGCGAAGCGTTGCACCATCGCGAAGTAGTCTGTTTGTCCCTGCTCGCGCAACGTCTGAAGCGTCGAGAAGTCCGCCGGATCGGTCGGTCCCAGCCGGCAGCGCAGCTCGTCGGCCCCGATCTTCAGGATGTGGTAGAAGGCGCTGTTCTGCCAGTTCTCCGCTGCTTCACCTTCGTTGGTCGGGCCGTACTCGATGACGGCGCTTTCCTCGACGCCGTCGCTGCGCCAGCGGAACGCCCGCCCCTCGTAGATGGGATGCAGGGTGTCGATGATCGTCAGGCCACGCGACAGCTCCAGACCGGCCGCGTGGCAGCGCGTGCAAAAACCGTCCATCAGGTCGGTCTCCGAGGCACCGGCCAGGCCGCGCGCCACGACCCATGCCGCAATCTGCTCGATATCGATGTCGTTCATGCGCCCTTACCTGGGATCACCGCGTCCATTGGACCAGAGGATACCCTGTCATTCTCGCCGAAATGTGTCAGGTCCGACCGTGAGCGCGCCATCGACCACGCGACCCGTCGCCGTGAACCCGGAATCGTCAACGAAGTGCAGGTCATCACCGCGCACCGAATATCGACCAGTGTAGGCGCTTTTGCGCGCGCCGCGCGCCTCGTCGTAGCGTCCATCCGATCGCAGTTCGAGCCGGATGTGGCCATCGGCCGTCACCCACATACCCACGAAACGCTGCTCGGCCATGGGAGTCCCCTGTTGTGCGAGGGCTGTGGTGGTGGCGGTCGCTGCGGCGATGGTGCCGCCGGCAAGCACGCCGATCGCGCGCAGTAACTGGCGCCGCTGTGCTGTCCGGTACTTTGATGCGTGTGTCATCGCGGTTCTCCGGCCCGGTCTCTTTCGCCGAACAGTTCGATCAGCGTCTGTGCTGCGTCGATGGCGCGCGGAAAGCCGGCGTGCACGGTGGTCAGGTAGACGATCTCTTTCAGGTCATCGCGCGCCACGCCGACGTTGAGCGCATAGCCGGCATGGATCTTCATCTGTGCCTGGTTGCCCAGCGCGGCAAACACCGCCACGGTGGCCAGTTGGCGCGTGCGCGAGTCGAGGCCCGGCCGTGACCAGACATCACCCAGCGCATAGTCGGTGATCGCGCCGGCCAGGAAGGGGAACTCCTGGCGCAATGTCTCGAGTGCCGGCTGGCTCTTGCCCGCATTCAGGGTGCTGACCACCGCTTCGCCGCGCTGGCGGCGCTCGCTCTTGATCGGATCGGCCGCCGCGGGAGCAGTCGCGGCCGCGATCACGGCGGCCGCGATCATGTACTTCATGGTCATCGTGTCGTCCTCGCTTAGTAGGGGCTTGCCGTCGGGCGGACGATCATTTCGCTGACGTCGACATCGTCCGGTTGCTCGATCGCGAACAGGATGGCGCGCGCGATCGCATCGGGCGCTATGACGATCCTGCGGAAGGCCCGCATGCCCTCGCGCGTTTGCGGGTCTGAGATGCTGTCGGCCAGCTCCGAGTCGACGGTGCCGGGGCTCACCACGGTGACGCGGATCCTGTCGGTCTCCTGGCGCAGGCCGTCGGAGATCGCGCGCACCGCGAACTTGGTGGCGCAGTAGACCGCGGCTGTCGGATAGACGGTGTGGCCGCCGATCGATGACACGTTCACGATGTGACCCGAGCCTTGCGCCTGCATGATCGGCAGGGCGGCCGCGATGCCGTGCAGGACGCCGCGGATGTTCACATCGATCATGCGGTCCCACTCGTCGACCTTCAGCAGGCCAAGCGGTGACAGCGGCATGACGCCGGCATTGTTCACCACCACGTCGAGGCGCCCGAACGCGTCTGTCGCGAAAGTAGTGAACGCCTGCATGTCGGCACGGCGGGTTACATCGAGTGCCCGCAGGCGTACGGCACCGCCGTCGGCGGTGATCGCCGCCGCCAGCGCCTCGAGACGCGGCGTGCGCCGCGCGCCGATCACGACGCGGGCGCCGCGTTGCGCCAGCAGTCGGGCGGTGGCCTCGCCGATGCCGCTGCTGGCACCAGTGATGGCGATAACCTTTTCGTTCAACGTTGCCATGGCTTCCTGGGGTGAATGATCCGGCGCACCGCGCCGGCTGATGCGAGGGAATGTGGCTGCTGCCATTGCCGTGGCGGTAGACTGGAACTGGCCAGTTCTTGCCTGATCCTCCACAGCCGCGGTGTTGTGATCGGCTTGCATGCCGCGACCGTCTATGATGGGAGAGGAGATTCGATCACGAAAATGTGGGAGTGCGGCGCGTGGAAGCAGGGCGCGAACTAGCAGAGCTGATTGAACGATTCGCCGACAAGGATGGGATCCATGCCACACCCATCCCGCGCCTGTTCCTGATTCGCGCGTCGCGGCCGACCGTGCCGCTCCACGCGCTGCACCGTCCGGCAGTCTGTTTCGTCGCGCAGGGCCGCAAGCAGGTGATGGTCGGCGACGCAGTCTATGTCTATGACAAGGCGCAGTACCTGATCGTGTCGGTCGACGTGCCGGTCATCGGCCAGATCCTGAAGGCCAGTCCCAAGAATCCCTATCTCTGCCTGCGCCTTGATCTGGATCCCGCGACCTTGGGTGCCTTGCTGCTGGAAACCGGGCTGCGGGCCGGCGACGGTCGGCAACCCGGGCCGGCGCTGGGGCTGAGCGCGATGACGTCAGAGCTTCTGGACGCCGCGACCCGGCTCACGCGGCTGCTGGCGGCGCCGCGCGACATTGCCGTCCTCGCCCCTTTGGTCGAACGCGAGATCCTCTATCGGCTCCTGAAGGGCGACCAGGCCGCCAGACTGCAACAGATTGCGTTCGCTGACAGCAAGCTGCAGCAGGTCAACCGCGCCATCGGCTGGATCAAGCACAACTTCGCCAAGCCGTTCAGCATCGACGTGATCGCCGCCGAGGCCTGCATGAGTCCGTCGGCACTGCACCAGCATTTCAAGAGCGTCACGGCCATGAGCCCCCTGCAATACCAGAAGCAGCTGCGGCTTCAGGAGGCCCGTCGCCTGATCTTGAGCGAGGCTGTCGATGCTGCGACGGCGGGCCACGCCGTCGGCTACGACAGCGCCTCGCAGTTCAGCCGCGAATATGGCCGGTTGTTTGGCGCGCCGCCGCGGCGCGACATCGCGCGGCTGAAGACAGCGCCGGACCTGGTGTTCGGTGTCTGAGGGTCTCGGTGCCCACAAATGGCGAGCCCCGTCCCGAACAGGTCGGGAAGCGGGGCTCTGTGGGCGTCTTGCCCAGGCCGCTCGTGGAGAGTGGCCTATTTCGGACCGCGTCTCCAACGCCTGGCCAAAGGCGCTGGTCGTTGGTTCGCTATGGTCAAGTCATATCTGTTTGTCGGTGACCTGGAGTGTCCTTGGCCAAGGAATGCGATCGCGTATCCAGGTCATGGTCCCGTCGTCTAGTCAACGGAACCCGGGTCGCTGGCCCGGCGGAGTATCCATGCGTGGCATGTCTCCCGAGCTGGTTGTCGCGTCGCCTGTCGTCCCGCGCTGCCAGCAGCGCCACCTTCGTCGCGCAGGCGGCGCGCAAAGGGGACGAACAGACAAGTAAAACCTGTGCCTCTTGGCCGCCCATGTCAAGGCCATCTGCGGTGGATGAGCGCTTAGTCGATTGCGGCGCGGCATTCGTGGCGCAGCCGATTCAACGGACCGGCTCACAACTTCCGAGATACTGCCGGCCGGCGTTCGCTCGCGTGCCCCGCGGCTGCGCAACGATCGACCCCACGACAATGCAGACAACTTCACGGCGGACGCAGCGCGACCGGGCGCCTAAGTTTCCCGCGCATCGTTTTCACGGCCATGGATCTGGTATGAGCACGCGTCGTATCCGTCTGGGTGTCAACGTCGATCACGTCGCCACCGTGCGCAACGCGCGCGGTGGGCCGCATCCCGATCCGGTACGCGCCGCGGCGCTGGCGGCGGAAGTGGGGGCCGACGGCATCACCGCGCATCTGCGCGAAGACCGTCGCCATATCGTCGATGCCGACATCGAGCGACTGGTGAGCACCGTACCGCTGCCGCTGAATTTCGAGATGGCGGCGACCGACGAGATGGTTGCGATTGCGCTGCGTCACAAGCCGCACGCCGCCTGCATCGTCCCCGAGCGCCGCGAGGAACGCACCACCGAGGGCGGCCTCGACGCGGCGGGTCAGCACAGCCACCTGGCGCCGCGCGTGCAGCGCCTGCGCGATGCCGGCATCCGCGTGTCGCTGTTCATCGAACCCGACCGGCGCCAACTCGATGCCGCCGTGGCGCTGGGCGCGCCGGTGGTCGAGCTGCACACCGGCCGCTACTGCGAGCTTCAGGGCGCGGCGCGCGCCGATGAGCTGGAACGGTTGCGCAAGGCGGCTGCCGCCTGCGCTACGCTGGGGCTGGAGTGCCACATGGGGCACGGGCTCTCCTACGACAATGTCGAGGCGGTCGCCGCCATCCCCGAGGTGAAGGAACTGAACATCGGTCACTTCCTGGTCGGCGAAGCGATCTTCATCGGCTGGAAGGCGAGCCTGCTCGAGATGCGTCGCCTGATGGACAAGGCGCGCGGCATTGAAAGCTGATGATTGCTGAGAGCGCGCCACTGGAGTGGCGTGCCCGCAGCGCGTCGCTCAGGACGACACGTCAAGTCAAGGGAGCGGTTCATGGCTGTCCTCGAACGCGCCGGCGTCTGTACCCTGGATTGCCCTGACACCTGCAGCCTCACCGTCACCGTCGATGACGGCCGCATCGTGAAGGTGCGCGGCTCGACCGCATTGCCCTACACCGACGGCGTGATCTGCAACAAGGTCGCACACCACACCGGCGAGTTCGTGCACGGCGCTGGCCGCCTGCAGTTTCCGCTCAGGCGCGTCGGTCCACG
>DATEIF010000022.1:0-8938 GCA_035279205.1 Vineibacter sp. | reverse complement strand
GCTGGTCGCTGAGGCGACCAGCCAGGACCGCGCGCCGCGGTCCGTTTTCGATTATGCCATGGTCAGCACGATGCGGCGTGCCGCCGCCATGGGCGAAAGCGCCAATCGCATCACGTTGCTGCGCGATACGGATGGCGACGGTGTTGCTGAAACGCGCGAGGTGTTTCTCGAGGGTCAGCGCCAGCCCTTCGGCATGGCGCTGGTGAACGATACGTTTTGTGTTGGCAATACCGACGGCGTGGTGGCTTTCGCGTACACCGCGGGCGCCAACCGCATCACCGGGCCGGGGCGGACCTTGGTCACGTTCAAGCCGGACGGGCATTGGACGCGGAGCCTGCTGCTCAGCCCCGACCGGCAGAAGCTCTACGCCGGCGTCGGCTCCCTCAGCAATATCGCCGAGCACGGCTTGGACGTGGAGGAAGGGCGCGCGGCCATCTACGAGATCGACTTGGCGACTGGCGCGAACCGCATCTTTGCCGCCGGCCTGCGCAACGCGGTCGGCATGGCATGGGAGCCGCGCACCGGCGCACTCTGGACGGTGGTCAACGAACGCGACGGCCTGGGCGACGAGACTCCTCCCGACTACCTGACCTCGGTGCAGGAGGGCGGCTTCTATGGCTGGCCCTATTGCTACTGGGGACAGACCGTGGACGATCGTGTGCCGCAGGATCGCGCCATGGTCGCCAAGGCAATCACGCCGGACTACGCCCTGGGCGGACATACGGCGTCGCTGGGGCTTTGCTGGGTGCCTGCGGGCACGCTGCCGGGATTCCCGGATGGCATGGCCATCGGCCAGCACGGGTCGTGGAATCGCAGCAAGCTCAGCGGCTACAAGCTGATCTTCGTGCCGTTCGAGAACGGGCGGCCCGCCGGGCAACCGCGCGATATCCTGTCGGGCTTTCTTGCCCCTGACGAACGGGAATCCTACGGCAGGCCGGTGGGGGTGACGCTTGGTCCCGACCGCCGTTCGCTGCTGATGGCCGACGATGTCGGAAACGTCATCTGGCGGGTGACGGGCCGGTGACAGGGATTTCGGCGAGCGGGTCGCACTGGGCGGCGGGGGGCGTTTTCGATCGCCGGGTTTCCCGACCTTAGCCGACGTGCACGCGACACGTTTCATGCCGGCCTGGGACGTGCGTTGGCGAGACCTGCGCGCTTCGTCAGGCATCCGCTGTGCGCGATGTAGCGGCCAGCATCAACGAAAGCCCCAGTTTCGTTGCCGCCGAGGCCGGCAGGGAAAAGCCCAGCATCGACGGTCCGACTTCAACGGCCAGCAACGTCTCTCCGTTGGGAAGCTCGCCGACGCTGAGAGAGGTCGTGGGGATGACCGACAGGTCGGCAACGTGGCGGCCTTCGGCACCGATTGTGGTGTCGCCCAGGGGCTGGGCCAACAGCAACAGCAGCGCGACGAGGCGCTGCACATCCGCCACGGGCACGATCAGGCGGCCGGCGCCGGTGGGCATCGATACTTCCAGGGTAACGGTGCCGCCGTCGACGGGCCAGATGCCGCGCACGTCGGTCGCGTCACGAAGGTCGATGGCAACCGGTGCCTGGTTCAGGTCGTTGGTTTCGCCGCCCGGGATCTCCATGGCGAACCCTTTCCAGTCATTCGATATATTCTATCATATATATCGAACTGAAGCGCTCAATGGCCAGACCTTTGTTGGTCCAGCCGCCGCACCTTATCCTTAACCGTTTCATGAGGTGCGACGGGATATGGCCGCCCAAACATAACGGTTGGTTCTCCGGCATGAAACGATATAGTCGAACCAATATATCGTCCGGAGGGGTGTGATGATCTGGGGCAGGCGGGGCGTGTTGCGCGGACTGGCCGTCGTACCGGTTGCCGCGGCGGGGTGGAGTTCACTGGCGGTCCGGCCTGCGGCGGCGCAGTCCTCGCCGGTGCTGGTGTTTGCCGCTGCCAGCCTGAAGAACGCGTTGGACGACATCGCCGCGCAATGGAGCAAAGAGACCGGCAAGCAGACCAAGATCTCCTACGCCGCCAGCTCGGCACTGGCCAAGCAGATCGAGGGCGCGGCGCCGGCCGACATCTTCATCTCGGCCGATCTCGACTGGATGGACTACGTCGCGCAGCGCAAGCTGATCAAGCCGGAGAGCCGGGCCAATCTGTTGGGCAATCGCATCGTGCTGGTCGCCGGCAAGGATTCCAAGGCTGCAACCAAGATCGAGCCGGGTTTCACCCTGCGCACTCTGCTGGGCGATGGCCGCCTGGCGATGGCCAACATCGAGTCAGTACCCGCCGGCAAGTACGGCAAGGCGGCGCTGGAAGCGATGGGCGTCTGGTCCTCGGTGCAGGATCGCATCGCGCAGGCTGAGAACGTGCGGGCCGCGCTGCTGCTGGTGTCGCGCGGCGAAGCGCCGCTGGGGATCGTCTATCAGACCGACGCGGCAGCCGATCCCAATGTCAAGATCGTCGGCGTGTTCCCTGAGAACACGCATCCCGCTATCGTCTATCCGGTTGCCGTGACCGCCCATGCGACCAATCCTGATGCCGCCGCCTTCGCGGCCTACCTCAGGACGCCGGCGGCGCAGCCGTTGTTCGAGAAGCAGGGCTTCACCGTCCTGAAGTAGGGGATCGTGCTGGGACTGACAGAGGAAGAACTCACCGCCGTCCGTCTCAGTCTCCGGGTCGCGCTGTGGGCGACGGCCGCCAGCCTGCCGTTCGGCATGCTGGCGGCTTTGGTGCTGGCGCGTGGCCGGTTCTGGGGCAAGTCGATACTGAACGGCATTGTGCACCTGCCGCTGATCCTGCCGCCCGTCGTGACCGGCTATGTCCTGCTGCTGCTGTTTGGCCGCAAGGGGCCGATCGGTGCCTTCCTGGCCGAGCAGTTCGATATCGTCTTTGCGTTCCGTTGGACGGGCGCGGTGCTGGCCTGTGCCGTGATGGGCTTTCCCCTGATGGTGCGCGCCATGCGGCTATCGATCGAGGCGGTCGACCAGCGGCTCGAGCAGGCAGCCGGCACCTTGGGCGCCCATCCAATCTGGGTGTTCCTCACCGTCACGTTGCCGCTGTCGATCCCCGGCATCATCGCCGGCATGGTGCTGTGCTTCGCCAAGGCGATGGGCGAATTCGGCGCCACCATCACTTTCGTCTCCAATATTCCGGGCGAGACCCAGACCCTGCCATCGGCGATCTACACCTTCACGCAGGTGCCTGGCGGTGACGCCGGCGCCCTGCGGCTGACCGTGATCTCGGTCGTGGTGTCCATGGGTGCCCTGCTGCTCTCGGAGCTGATGGCGCGCCAGGCCGAGCGCAGGCTGGCGGCGGCATGACGCTGGTTGTCGATGTCCGACACCGGCTGGGTGCGTTCTCCCTCGACGTGTCATTCGAGAGCGAGGGGCGCCTGACGGCGCTGTTCGGCCGCTCCGGCTCGGGCAAGACCTCGATCGTCAACCTGGTGGCCGGGCTGATGCGGCCGGACGAGGGGCGCATCGCCGTCGACGGCACCGTGCTGGTCGACACCGGCCGCGGCATCGCGGTGCCGCGCCATCGTCGGCGCATCGGCTACGTCTTCCAGGAAGGGCGGCTGTTTCCCCATCTGTCGGTGCGGCGCAACCTGCTCTACGGCCGCTGGTTCTCGACCGTCCGGGAAAAGCGGATTGCCGTCGACCAGGTCGTGGAACTGCTCGGCCTGGGCCATCTGCTGGCCCGCGGGCCGGCGGCGTTGTCCGGCGGCGAAAAGCAGCGGGTCGCGATCGGCCGGGCGCTGCTGAGCGATCCCCGGCTGCTGCTGATGGACGAGCCGCTGGCCTCGCTCGACGAGCAGCGCAAGGCGGAGATCCTGCCTTATATCGAACGGCTGCGCGACGAGATGGGCATCCCGGTGCTGTATGTCAGCCACGCCATCGCCGAGGTGGCGCGGCTCGCCAGCACCGTGGTGCTGCTGGCCGAGGGCCGCGTGCTGGCCGTCGGCGCGCCGGCCGACGTGCTGAGCGGCAGCGAGATCGTGCCGATCGTCGGACCGGGTGAGGTCGGCGCCGTGCTCGACGCGCGGGTGGCGGCGCTGGATGTGAGCTTCGGCCTGACGTCACTGGAGACGCGGGCCGGGCCGCTCACCGTGCCGCGCGTTGCCGCCGGCATCGGCAGCGCCGTGCGCGTCTTCATTCGCGCGTCGGACGTGATGTTGGCGCGGCAGCGCCCCGAGGGCATCAGTGCGCTGAACGTGCTGCCCGCGCGCGTGGTCGCGCTTGCCGAGGAAAGCCGCACCGTTGTCGATGTCGCGCTCGATTGCGGCGGGCAACGCCTGCTGGCCCGCATCACGCGCCGATCGGCGATGGCCATGCAGCTGGCACCGGGCACGCCGCTGTTCGCCATCATCAAGAGCGTGGCGCTGGAGGATGGTGGCCGGCCGCAGCGCGGGTGACCTGGGAGCCGCGTGGTCCGGTTCACCCGTCGGCGATTCTTACCGCCCGGCGGCGCGCATGCGCTGCAGGCTCTGCAGGTGACCGAGCGTCGCCTGAGTGGCGTCGGCGCCGATGGCGCGATAGAGCCGGATGACCTCGTTGCCGAACGCCGTGAGCTGGGCACCGCCGCCGCCGCCGCCGCCCTTTTGGGTTTCGACCAGCGGCTTGCGAAACGTGCGGTTCAGTTCGTCGATCAGCAACCAGGCGCGGCGATAGGACATATCCATGGCGCGCCCGGCCGACGAGATGGACCCATGCTCGCGCACCAGTTCCAGCAGGCGGACCTTGCCCGGGCCCAGCGCGTCCTCTTCGTCGAGGTCGATGCGGATGCTGAGCTCGGGTTCCGTCGAGCGGGATGGTTTGGGTCGGGACGGGGCGCGCGCCATGGCCGCACTATGAACGCGGCCGCGCAGGGACGCTAGACTGTCGTTGGCTTCATGGTGAGCCTGTCGAACCATGAAGCTGGACGCACGGATCGCCGTGCGAGGCCTTCATGGTTCGACAAGCTCACCATGAAGGCTGTGACTACCGCAGCTCGGTCATGATCTGTTTCTTGGCGGTGTCGAGAAACTCCAGCATGCGCGCGCGCACGGTGTGATCGGCGATGGGTTTGCCGGCGGCGCGCAAATCGCTGCCGACCTTCTCCAGAACCTCGCCGTCGCCTGGGCGGTCGACGTCGATGGCGACGAGATCCAGGGCGTAGGCTTCGGCGTCGGGGCCAGTCTTGCCCATCTGCTGCGCCGCCCACAAGCCCAGCAGGCGGTCGCGGCGGGCAGCGACCTTGAAGCGCAGCTCCTCGTCGTTCTTGAACTTGTTCTCGAAGGTCCTCTCGCGTTCGTCGAAGGTCGTCATGTCTGGCCCCCCTGTACGGCAGCCGCCTACATGCTGAGCGATATCAGCCGTGGCACGTGGATGTGGTTCTCGACCGCCTTCACGTCCGGCACGTTTTCCGCCGCCACCCGGCAGGCGTCGCGCACGATCTCGCTGGGCGCCCAGCCCCACAGATGCACGATGCCGTCATGCACGATCACGTTGCTGGACCACAGGCCGGCCCACGGTTGCGTGCGGAACTCGTCGACCACGCGCTGACGGATCGCCGCATCGTCGCGCTGTTGCGGCGTGGCGCTCGACGCGCGGCCGACGAAGAGCTGCAGCAAGGTCGCGCGGTTGATCAGTCCGACTGGCCGGTGGTCGCGGACCACCGGGATGGTCCAGGCACTGCGCTCATCCATCTTGTCGACGACCGCGGCGAGGTCGGCGTCCTCGGCGACATGCACGACGTCGAGCGACATCACGTCCTGGACCTGGCGCGCATGCGTCTTCACGTACTCGCGGGCCAGGACCTCGCCCGGTGTGATGGCCCGCAGCCACCATGACCGCTCATGAGCCGTCCCGGTCTCGGCCCGGTGCAACAGGTCAGCCTCGCTGACAAGTCCTGCCAGCAAGCCGTCCGCGTCCACGACGGGAACAGCACCAATACGATGAGACAAGAGCAGCTTGGCCGCGTCTATGACCGACGTCTCGGGCCTGACAGTCGGCACATCGCGGGACATCACATCCCTGGCCTTCATGGCCGTCCTCCATGCCAACGCTCAAGATTGACATGGGTGCTTGCCGAAGCGGTTCAAGATGTCGAGAGCGGCGTGAGCGGTCAGTCGATACGTCCTCCCACGTCGTGGGGAGGTTGCTCCGAACAGGAACGTCAGGTCGCCGACACCGGGCGTACGACGATCTTGTAGCCGGCGGCCTCGGGATCCATGCCGTCGAGCGGACCCTTGGCGGTGTCGCCTTCGGGATACATGAAATAGTTCACCACGGTGTCGGCCGGCGCCAGGCGCACGTCGCGGCTGTGATTGAAGGCGACCCAGTTGCCCTCCCAGGCGCCGAACAGGAAGCGCCGCAGCACCGGCATCCTGGGATCGTTGAGCGCCAGCTTGTCGTCGAGCACGACCTTGCGGATGTCGGCCGGGTCGGCCGGGATCCAGCCGATACCGGCAACCCAGAACTCGGCGCGGCAATGCTGGGCCTTGCTGATATCGGCGTTGCGCGTGCCCATAGCGCCGTAGAACGCCGACGGCGCCACGCGCACGCCGTAGACGCCGCGCGCCGGAATGCCGGCGGCGCGCGCCAGGCCGACGAAGAGGGCGTTGAGGTCGGCGCATTTGCCGCCAAGGTTGCCGCTGACCAGCATGGCGCGGATGTCGCCGATGCCACAGCCCTTCACCTTGGGATCGCGGAAGGTGTTCTCGACGATCCAGTCATAGATCGCCTGTGCCTTCTGAAGCGGATCGCGCGCGCCGGCGACGATCTTGTCGGCGGTCTCCTTCACGATGCCGTCCGTGGTGATCATGGCATTGGGTTTGAGGAACTTCGCAATGTCGTCGGGGACGGGGCCCGACGACGCGGCACGCAGGTCACTGCGGCGATCCAGCGTGGCTACGCGCGTGGTGAGGGTGACCGTGCGCGGCTCGCCATCGCTCCAGGCGGCGTGGAACGCATGCACGCCCGACGCGGCATCGGTGTAGATTCCCAGCGACTCGGCGTTGCCGCTCCAGGTGACCGCCTCCACGCGTTGATAGGCGCTGTCGTGCGGCAGCGGCAGCCAGACGCGCGTACGGCCGGCGTCGGCGGGGATGTTCACGGCCGTTGTCAGCTCGAACGTGCGCCAACTGCCGGTGGTGCCATTGCCTGGTGCCGCACCTGCTGTGGCAAGAGGCATGGCCGACAGCAGCGGTGAGGTCGCGGCGGCAGCCATGAGCGAACGACGCTTCATATCCGTCTCCTTCACCGCGCCAGGCGCGGGCAGGCCATTGTTTGTCGGGTGGGGTGCGAAGGCAGTTCGGGCCCGGTCCGACCTCGACTACGCGGGCGGTATCTAAGGATGACGCGGAGAACGTGTCAATCAAGCTCACCTCTCCCGCGAGCGGCAGAGGTTACGCCTGCGGTTCCGACGCGCGAACAGAAAATACGCAACCGCTGGCTCCAGACCGTGGCGCATGCTGGATTGGCACAGATCGCCAGACCCACAGGAGAACACGATGGCCGAGGCTCATGTACTGACCGAAGTGAAGGATGGCATCGGCTGGATCACGCTCAATCGGCCGGAGGTGCTGAATGCGCTGTCGCAGCAGATGACGGACGGGCTGATCGCTGCGACGCGCGATTTCGAGCGCGATCCGGCGGTGCGCTGCGTGGTGATCCGCGGTGCGGGCACGCACTTCATGGCCGGCGGTGACATCAAGGGTTTTCACAAGTCGTTGACCGAGGATCGCGCCACGCACCTGGCCAACTTCGAGATGCGGGTGGTGCGGGCGCACCAGTTGATCTACCACCTGCGGCGCATGCCCAAGCCGGTGCTGGCGTCGGTCCAGGGCGCGGCGGCGGGATTCGGCCTCAGCCTGATCCTGGCCTGCGACATGGCCATGGCCACTGACGATTCGTTCTTCACCTTGGCCTATCGCCATATCGGCCTGTCGGCCGACGGCGGTGCGACCTATTTCCTGCCGCGCATCGTGGGCGAACGCCGGGCGCTGGAGATCGCGCTACTGGGCGAGCGCTTCACGGCGCAAAAGGCGCAGGAGATCGGAATCCTGAACTGGCTGGTGCCGAAGGACAAGCTGGCCGATGAAACCCTGAAGCTGGCGCGCAAGCTCGCCGATGGGCCGACCTTCGCCCTGGGCAAGGCCAAGCAGCTGATCCGCACGTCGCTCGACAATTCCTGGGACGAGCATTCGCATCGCGAGGCCGAATTCCTCGCCGCGTGTGCCGCCACCGAGGATCACCCCGAGGGGCTGAAGGCGTTCCTCGAGAAGCGCGCGCCGGCGTTCAAGGGGCGCTAGGCGATCGTCTCGCGCTCGACCGATTCCCTGGTGACGGTTTCCAGCCGCTCGACCAGCGTGTCGGGCATCGACAGGAAGGGCGAGTGGCCGCTGTCCAGGGTCAGCACCTTGCAAGGCGTCTGCTGCAGCATCCAGCGCTGCATGGAAAGCGTGATGGCGTTATCGCGCAGGCATTCGATATACCAGCGCGGCACCGAGCCGAAGCGCTCCTCGGTGTACACCATCGGCGTGGCGGAGATGGCGGCGGCCTGCGGCCGCAGGCGCGCCATCGCCTTGTAGACGTCGTCGGGATCGCAGTCGTTGTAGAACAGGGCCGGCACGTTGGTGCGCTTGAAACTGTAAGTGCGGCCGTCGGGGCCGTACTCCCGTGAACGGCGCATCAGTGCATCGGCTTCGCGGCCGGTGACGTCGCGCCCGGACATGCCGGGTGGCGGCAACAGCGCGGCGAGGTAGACCAGGGCCCGCACCTTGCGGCGGCGGGCCTCGGCGGCATGGGTGATGGTGAGGCCGCCCAGGCTGTGGCCCACGAGAATCGCCGGTTCGGCTTCCTTGTCCAGAATCTTGGAAACAAAATCGACGTAGCCCGACAGGCTGACGGCCGACAGCGGCGTATCGTGATCGTCGCCGCTGCCGGGCAGATCGGGGGCCAACGCGCGGTGACCGCGCGCTTCCAG
>DATEIF010000021.1:0-5960 GCA_035279205.1 Vineibacter sp. | reverse complement strand
TGTTGGGAATCCGTTCGCTGTAGTCGATGGCCATCGTCAGCCTCCTGTCGTACGTCGATCCCGAAGAGAAGAGAAGAAGAGAAGAAGAGAAGATTCACCACAGAGACACAGAGAACACAGAGAGACACAGAGGATACCGAGCGCGGGATACCCAGGGCTCGCCAACGGCGCGCAATCTTTCGCTCAAAGAATGCCTCTGGCGCACCGCCGGCGCGCAAATCTCATTTCTTCTCTGTGTTCCTCTGTGTCCTCTGTGTCTCTGTGGTGAATCTTCTCTTCTCTTCTCTTCGCTTCTCTGCTCGTGCCTCAAACCCGGCCCTTGTCGTACTGCGCCTTGCGGCCCGAGCCGTAGAGCTGCAGCGCGCCCTCGGGGCCCACTGCGTTTGGGCGCTGGAAGATCCAGTTCTGCCATGCCGTGAGCCGGGCGAAGATCTTGGTCTCCATGGTCTCCGGCCCGGCGAAGCGCAGGTTGGCTTCCATGCCGGTGAGACCGTCGGGCGAATAGCTGGCACGCTCCTCTATGGCGAGCCGCACTTCGTCTTCCCAGTCGATGTCGTCGGGCGTGAACGTGACCAGCCCGCGTTCGTCGGCGGTGGCCGCATCGAGGTCCTTGCCGATCTCGGCCTTCAGCGCATCGGTGGCTTCGGGCTCGGCGAGGAAGCGGCTCTGCAGGCGGCTCAGCCCGTTGCCCATGGGCAGCGGGCCGAAGTTCATGCCGGTCAGTCGCACCGTGGCCTCGGGCAGGTTGCTGCCCTCCAGGGTGCCGTCGAGCATGAAGGAGCGGTCGGCCGCCAGCACCAGCTCGAACAGCGTGCCGGTGAAGCAGCTGCCGGGCTCGACCAGGGTGATCAGGCTGCGCGAGCTCACGTCGATGCGCTTGAGCGTGCGCTTCCAATAGAGCGTGATCTCGCGCACCAGCCAGTGATCGGCGTTGTCCAGCAGCAGCGCATCGTAGGCCGCGACCAAATCAGCATCGCCGGTGGTGTGGAACACCCAGGTGCCGATCTCGCCCTCGTTCAGCCGCAGATGCAGGATGGCGTCATCCAGCGCGCGGCACAGCGCCAGCGACCACGACGCATCGCCCTGAGCCAGCAAGGCGGTGGCGTCCTTGGGCGGCGCAGCATCGGGCGCCTGGATGCGGAAGTGCGCCGCGCGCACCTCGCGGTCGATCTCGATGGTGAGGTGCGGGTAGACGATGCGATCGCCGTCGATGGTGCGCTGAAGCGGGCTGAGCGCGATGCCCTTGGCGCCTGACGCGGCCTTGGTCGCCAGCGCCTGGGCGCGCGCCTGCACCGTCTCGTCGAGCTTGCTGCGCGGCACGACCTCATCGACCAGGCGCCAGTCGGCAGCGCGCTTGCCGCGCACGCCTTCGCTCACGGTGCAGAAGAAGTCGGCGCGGTCGCGGCGCACCTTGCGCTTGTCGACCAGGCGCGTGAGCCCGCCGGTGCCCGGCAGCACTGCCAACAGCGGCAGCTCGGGCAGGGACACCGCCGAGCTGCCGTCATCGGCCAGGATGATCTGATCGCACGCCAGCGCCAGCTCGTAGCCGCCGCCGGCGGCGGTGCCGTTGATGGCGCAGATGTAGCCCTGGCCGGAGAACTCGGTGGCGTCCTCGATGCTGTTGCGCGTCTCGTTGGTGAACTTGCAGAAGTTCACCTTATGCGCATGCGAGGAGACACCCAGCATGTTGATGTTGGCGCCCGAGCAGAACACGCGGTCCTTGGCCGAGGTCACCACCACGGCGGCAACCTCGGGATGCTCGAAGCGCAGGCGCTGGATCGCGTCGTAGAGCTCGATGTCGACGCCCAGGTCGTAGGAATTCAGCTTCAGCCGGTAGCCCGGCTTCAGGGTGGCGTCCTCGCGCACGTCCATCGCCAAGGTCGCGACGCGGCCGTCCACCGAGAGCTTCCAGTGGTTGTAGCGCTCGGGCGCCGTCCGGAAATCAACCGTCGGCTCTGCTCCGTTGCCTGCCATGGGGTCCGCTCCCGTGGGGAATTGTGTAATTCGGTACTCAAATACGTATTTACTTCTACGCCCGTCTCCCCCACCTTGTCAACCGGCCTTTCCGGGCGACGCAGTCGTCAGAGCGAGCGCTTCACGGGAGCACCCATGGCGTTGAAAAAGCAGAGGAGCGCGGAAGCGATGGCCCCGCCGGCGCTGGGTGTGCACATCAGGGCGGCCGAGCCGGCCGACCTGCCGGCAATAGCAGCCATGGACCAGCACATCACGGGCGTGGCGAAGGCGTCGTACTGGCAATGGGCACTGGCGCACTATGGCGGCGGCACGGCCGACCGCACATTCCTGGTCGCGGAGGCGCCTGATGGCGCGCTGGCCGGCTTCATCATCGGCGAGGTGCGCGCCTGGGAGTTCGGCGCGCCGCCGGCGGGCTGGGTGTTCGCGATCCAGGTCGACCAGACGCTGCGGTTGGGCGGTGTCGGCACGCAACTGTTCGACACCCTGCTGGCCCGCTTCCGCGCCGCCGGCGTCGATCGCGTGCGCACCCTGGTCGATCGCCGCGATCATTTGATCCTGTCCTTCTTCCGCAGCCAGGGCATGACCGCCGGTCCCTCCCTGCAGCTGGATCTGGAGCTCAATCACGGGCCCGGAAGCCCACACTCCCAGGACAACACCCCATGAAGCTCCAGATGGCCACGCGCCTGGGGCTGTATGCGGCGCTGGAGTTGGCGCGCGACCCGGCACGGCGGCTGTCGGCCGCCGACCTGGCGCGCATGTACGGCGTCTCGGCGCATCACCTTGCCAAGGTGCTGCGCGATCTGGCGCGAGCAGGCCTGGCCGAAGCCGAGCGCGGTGCCGCCGGCGGCTATCGCTTCGCCGGCAACGCCAAGCGCACGACATTGATGGACATCGTGGCGCTGTTCGAGACCGAGCCCGGCAACCGCGCCGCCGAGCCGGGCGAGGACACCGATGTCGGCCAGGCCCTGGGTGGCGTGCTGGGCGAGATCGACGAGATTGCCGAGGCCACCCTGCGCTCGATCAGCCTGCAGACACTGCTGCGCCAGATGGCTCGCACGGCAGCGCAACCGGACCGCGCGGCTCCCGCCGCGCTCATGAGCGCGCCGGGTGGCGCACAGTCCGGCTGAGACATCGACCGTCGTTGGAGGATCTCGCATGAAGCGCATGCGATCCGCGATCATCGCTATCGCCGCCGGCCTGGCGGCGACAGGCGTTGTGGCGCAGGAGGCGTCGGGCCCAATCGAGATCGAGAGCATGCTCGAGGGTCGCAAGACCATCACGCCCGACTGGCCGGCCATCAATGCCCAGCCGCTGGGCAGCCGCGGCAACCCGGTGCGGGTATACCGCCCGCAGGGCGAGCGCGACCACCTGCAGCGGCTGGTCTGTACCGACGGCAATGCGCCGGCGTTCCGGCGCATCGGCTCGTTCGGCGTCGGCCCGTACACGACCATTATCGACGGCTACGACGTCGACTGCGGCGGCACCAAGTCCGTCGTGTTCATGGACATGTACCACCCCGGCCACAGCGAGCGCCGGCCCGTCCCCGGCTTCACAATCCGGACGCCATAGATCAGTGGCGGGTCGTTGTCGACGTTCCGCCGGGTGGACGCCGCGACCACGTATTCCACAGACTGGAAAAACGACCTGTCCAGCTGGATCTGAACGCATCGATTTCCTGGGAGAGGGTCTTGAACTCGCCCTCGAGATACGCGTTTGTTGTGGTCAGCTGTGCGATCTGATCGTTGCGGTAGGCGATTTCGCCGGCGCGCTGTTCGGCTGTTGCCTGTGCCGCGGCAAGCGCGCGTTCGAGTTCCGCCAGGCGTTGATCATGAGCTGCCACGTCGTGGGCGTGTTGTTGTGCCTGGGCCTCGACGTGCGCATGGCATGTCGCCAGCAACCGCATATCCTCGGGACTCGGCTCGACGCATAGCCGTTCACCCGTAGTCGCATCATAGATGTTGCGACATTGCGTATGCTCATGCAGGCGTGCCGTCGTCAACGGGCCGTCGCCGCCATCGCGACGAAAGACGGCGACAAAGTCGTTCCAGCCGTCCTTTTGCCGTTCGGCCACGAATGATTCCACAAGGCGCACCGACCAGGGCTCGCCCGCAGTGAGCTGCTCCAGGGCGATACCGGCATCGGGGTAGAACCGCCAGCAGTCGATGGGATAGCCATGCACAGGTCCGTTGGACGGCGCGTTGATGTAGACATAGCCGCCTGGTCGGGTCACACGGCAAATATTCGAGAAGGTTCGCCAGAACAGGCGATCGTGCTCGAACACCGAACTGGCGACCACCACGTCGACGGCACCATCCTGCAGCGGGATGTCGGCACCCGGCGCGGTGACGATGTCGACTCCCGGGCCAGCGTCGAGATCAATTCCAATGTAGGTTGCAGCGTCTGGCGCAGCATCGCGCAGCGACCCGTTGACGTTCATCGCGCCAATTTCAAGGATCGTACACGGCGAGCGTACATAAAGCTGGAAGAACGATGACCCGATGGCGAACGCTGTATCATGCATCGTTACACCTACGCCGACGACGGGCGGCAATGCTATTACGTTTGAGTGGGTGTCGCCAGCCGGCCGCGGTCCGAGCTGGCACAAGGCGATAAAGCACTTCTTTAGTGTGCAGGAGTAATGACAGCGCCTGCTGTAAGGGGCGCGATCGGTCAATCGCGACGGGAAATCGTCCACCCGTCGCGCGTCTGCGGCAGCTTCTTGCCGAGGATGGCGCCAGCGACGACGGTGCGCAGCACCTCGGCGGTGCCGCCGCCGATGGTGAACATGCGCACGTCGCGGGTCATGCGCTCCAGCGGCAGCTCGCGCGAGTAGCCGCGGGCGCCGAAGAACTGCAGCGCATCGTTGACGGTCTGGATCGCGGCCTCGGCGGTGAAGACCTTGGCCTGGGCCGCCATCAGCATGTCGGGGAAGCCGCCATCACCGCTGCGCGCCGCCTTGTAGACCAGTGCCTGCGCGGCTGAGAGCCGGATCGACATGTCCGCGAGCTTCCATTGCAGGCCCTGGAACTCGTTGATCGGCCGGCCGAACTGCTGGCGTTCTTCGGACCAGCCGAGCGCCAGCTGGTAGGCGCCCTGGGCGATGCCCAGCGCCACCGTGGCGGCGCCGACGCGCTGGCTGTTGTAGGCGTTCATCAGGTCGGCGAAGCCTTTCTTCAGGCCGCGCGGCGGCATCACCAGGGCCGAGGGTGGCAGCTCCATGTCCTCGAAGGCGATCTCGGCCTCGGGAATGCCGCGCAGGCCCATGGTCGGCTCGCGCTTCACGATACGGAGGC
Source organism: Vineibacter sp. (assembly GCA_035279205.1). Lineage (GTDB taxonomy): Bacteria > Pseudomonadota > Alphaproteobacteria > Reyranellales > Reyranellaceae > Vineibacter. The sequence continues at coordinate 693 of DATEIF010000021.1, read as the reverse complement.
CCGGCGTCTCGTCGCGGACGGCGAGGAAGCCGCCGATGCCCTCGTCGTTGCCCTGGGCGTCGTACACATGCGCGAATATCAGGTGCAGGCGCGACACGCCGCCGCCGGTGATCCAGTGCTTGCGGCCGTTCACCACAAAGCGGTTGCCGCGGCGGTCGGCGCGCGTGGTCATGGCATTGGCATCGGAACCGGCGCCGGGCTCGGTAATGCAGATCGCCGGCTTGTCGCCGGCGAGTACGAGATCGGCGGCCAGACGCTTCTGCTCCTCCGAGCCATAGGCCATCACCGCGCTGATGGCGCCCATGTTGGTCTCGACCGCGATGCGGCCGGTGACGGCGCAGGCGGCCGACAGCGCCTCGATCACCAGCACGGCATCGACCCAGCTCTTGCCCTGGCCGCCGTGGCGGGTGGGGATCGTCATGCCGAGCAGGCCGGCGTCCTTCAGCAGCGCGACGTTGTCCCACGGATACTGCTCGCTGCGATCGACCTCGGCGGCACGCGCCGCGATGGGCCCGCGCGCCAGCTCGCGGGTGCGGGCCTGCAGGGTCTTCTGATCGGCGCTGAGGTCAAGCGGCATGGGTGTCTCTTACGAAATGGCGAAGCAAAACGCACCACTCTTCACCTCTCCCGCGAGCGGGAGAGGGGACTGTCATCACGCCGCCGCCACCGCGGCGCGCTCGCCGCAGCTGTAGA
>DATEIF010000020.1:0-5292 GCA_035279205.1 Vineibacter sp. | reverse complement strand
TGCGGACCACCACGTCGGCGCCGCCACGGCTCACCCGCGCCGCGGCCTTCTCGACCAGAGTACGCGCCGTGTCCTTCTCGGACGGTGGCACGCTGTCCTCGAGATCCAGCTGCACGACATCGGCACCGCGCGTGTGAGCCTTGTCGACATACTTGTCGACATTGACCGGGACATAGAGCAGCGAGCGCCAGACCGGCAGGTCCTTTTCGGCCTTCATGACGCCCTCTTGGCGGGTTTGGGTGAGCCGGCCTCGATCACGACGCCCTGGGCCTTCAGGGCCGCATAGTCGCCATCGGACACACCGATCTCGGCCAGAATCGCCTGGTTGTGCTCACCGAGTGTCGGCGCCCGGGTCCGGATCGAGCCCGGCGTTGCGGACAGGCGCGGTATCACCGGATGCATGGGGAACTGCCCCATCTCGTCGTCGGGATAGTCGGCGAGAATTTCCCGCTCGATGAAATGCGGATCGCGCAGGATCTGATGCACGTCATAGACCGGACCGATCGTCACCTCCGCCTTGTCGAAGAAGGCGACGGTCTCCTCGAGGGTACGCGCCGCGACAAAGGCACCGATGATGGCATCCAGCTCCTCGGCATGCTGCACGCGATCGGCATTGGTGCGATAGCGCGGATCATCGATCAGGTCGGCACGGCCGATGGCGCGGAACAGTCGTTCGGTCATGCCCTGCGTCGAGGCCGACAGGCAGACCCAACCGTCGTCCCGCGTCTTGTAGACGTTGCGCGGCGCGGCGTTGGTCGAACGGCTGCCGGTGCGCTGCTTCACGGTGTTGGTCAGCCGGTGATTGGCTGCCTGCGGTCCCAGCGCGTTGAACAGCGGATCCAGCAGCGGCAGGTCGATCACCTGGCCCTTGCCCCCGTTCACCTCGACCGTACGCAGTGCCATCATGACCGCGCCGACTCCCGTCAAACCGGCGATGGTGTCGGCCAGGTACATCGGCGGCAGCACCGGCTCGCGATCCTCGAAGCCGTTCATGGAGGCAAAGCCGCTCATGCCTTCGACCAGCGTGCCGAAGCCGGGACGATGGCTATAAGGGCCGTCCTGGCCCCAGCCCGACACCCGCACGATCACCAGCTTGGGGTTGGCCGCCAGCAGCACATCCGGCGCCAGCCCCATCTTCTCCAATGTCCCCGGCCGGAAGCTTTCGACGAATACGGCGCACGACGGCAGCAGCTTCAACAGCAGGTCGCGCACCGGCTTCTTGCGGAAATCGACCGCGAGGCTTTTCTTGTTGCGCGCGAAGATCTTCCAGTTGGTCTCGACGCCCTCGACCCGCCAGGCACGCAGCGTATCACCCTCGGGCGGCTCGACCTTGATCACCTCGGCGCCATAGTCGCCCAGCATCTGGGTCAGCGTATTGCCTGCCACCAGCCGCGACAGGTCCAGTACACGAACCCCTGCCAGCGGCGCTGCCGCGCCGCCCACGTAGTTGCGTTTTCTCAAGCCTTCGGTCATCGCCGTCCCGTATCCGTCAACAGTCGCACCGTACGTTACTGGTGCGCTCGATGGCTGTCATCCCGAGTGGGCATGCGACATCGGATGACAGGCGTGCGAATCCTCGGATAGGCTTCGACCACCTCATCGCGACGGATGCCCATGAAAGTCTTCATCGCCTGCCTCGGGACCGAGACCAACACCTTCGTGCCCTTCCCCACCGGACGCCGCAATTTCGAGGAGAACGGTGTTTTCCATGGCGATGTGACCAAGCGCACGCCCAACCTGTTCTCCGCCCCGCTGCATGTCTGGCGCCGTCGCGCCGAGGCACGCGGCTGGACCGTCGTCGAAAGCCTGTTCGCCTTTGCCCAGCCGGCCGGCATCACGGTCCGTTCGGTTTACGAAGGCTATCGCGATGAGATCCTGGCCGATCTGAAGAAAGAGCTACCGGTCGACATCGTGCTGCTGTCCATGCACGGGGCGATGGTGGCGGACGGCTATGACGATTGCGAAGGCGACCTGCTCAGCCGCGTGCGCGAGATCGCCGGCCCCAAGGCCATCATCGGCGGCGAGCTTGACCTGCATTGCCACATCACCACCGCGATGATCACCAAGGCCGATGTGCTGGTGACGTTCAAGGAATACCCGCATATCGACATGGCCGAGCGCGCGGAAGAGCTGTTCACCCTGTGCGCCGATGCCGCCGAGGGCAAGACGCGGCCGGTGACGGCTGTTTACGACTGCCGCATGGTTGGCATGTACCGCACGCCGGTCGAGCCGATGAAGAGCTTCGTGGCGCGCATGAAGTCGCTCGAAGGCAAGGACGGCATCCTGTCGGTGTCGCTGGGCCACGGCTTCCCCTGGGGCGACGTCGCCGAAGTGGGCACGCAGTCGCTGGTCATCGCCGACGGCGACCAGGGCAAGGCTCAGGCGCTGGCCCGCCAGCTGGGCCAGGAGCTGTTCGCCATGCGCGACACGACCTTGGTCAAGTACTGGCAACCCGATGATGCCGTGGCCGCGGCGGACGGCGCCGCGGCCGGCAAGCCCGTCGTGCTGGCCGATGTCGCCGACAATGCCGGCGGCGGATCACCCAGCGACTCGACCTTTGTGCTGGAGGCGCTGCTGCAGCGGGGATTCAAAGGCGCCCTGATCGGCTTGGTATGGGATCCAGTGGCGTTTCAGATCGCCGAGGAAGCCGGCGAAGGCGCGACCCTGGACATGCGCATCGGCGGCAAATGCGGCCCCATCAGCGGCCGGCCGGTCGATCTTCGCGTCACCGTGAAGAAATTGGCATACGACTGCCGTCAAACTTTCGGCCCGACCAAGAACAGCACCGGCAACCTCGCCTGGCTGCAGGCCGACGGCATCGACATCGTGATCAACACCAAGCGCACGCAGATTTTCCACCCCGACGCTTTCGAACCGCTGGGGCTGGATCCCACGCGCTATCGGTTGATCGTGGTGAAATCGACCCAGCATTTCTATGCCGGCTTCGCACCGCTGGCGTCCGACGTGCTCTACGTGACGACGCGCGGCGGGGTCGAGCCGGACTTCGCCAACATTCGTCACACCAAGCGCACCGTGCCCTACTGGCCGCGGGTTGCCGATCCTTTCACCGGCCAGAATGCCTGATCGCGGCTGCTAAACGCAGCCCAAGTGAACAAAAAAGTAAGGCGGCCTCGCCACAGGCTGCCACGATTCGGTCATGCACAATCGCGGAACGGCCGCATACAGTCCGTAAAGTGGCCACGCTCGGGACCTAAGTGGTCAGCATGTCCATCGTTCACCCGCGCGAGTCGTCCGTGTTCGGAACCGAGTCCGCGACACCCAAGGCGCGCCGTGCGCGCTTCGGCAGCGTTTTCCTGGTCCTGGCGGCGCTGGGACTGGCTGGCTTTGGTTTGGCCGAGTGGATCTTGCCGGGCGACACCGAATCAGTGACCTATCGCGCCTGGCAGGGCCCGGAGGCTGGCACGGCTGGCAGGGACACGCAGATCGCCACCACGAATGCGGAGTGGCGGGCGTTGTGGTCCGGCCTGCGCCGCGATCCGCCCCCGGCTTTCGACCCGTCACGCCAGACCGGTGTCGCCATCCTGCTGGGACAGCGCCCGACGCCTGGATATCGGGTCGGAATCCTCGGTACCGAGCAGCGCGGCGATCGCATCATCGTCGTGATCGAGGAAACACGGCCGCCGAGCCGTTCGTTGCTGCCACAGCAGCTCACGTCGCCTTACGCGATCCTGCTGATCAACCAGAGCGCCGCATCCGTCAGCGTCGAGCAGCGCGTTCGCGACTGAGGCGTTTCGTCGTTGACGGACCCGAAAGTCGGGTCGCACACCCCTGTCATCCTGAGCGAAGCGAAGGATCTTGCGGTGTTGGTATCGACACTGTCAGCGCCGATTTTTCATTGGTGCCGACATTCTTTGAGCGAACCACCGCAAGGTCCTTCGCTTCGCTCAGGACGACGGCAGTGGCTGATTCCAGCGAGCGATGAACCGCTCTAGACGCGGCATCCCACGCTGCGCTCGAGTGACGCAAACTGCTGCCTATCGATTGCCCGCCAACACGCGCGAGACGAGCTGGCCGAGGTCATCCTGTGAGACGTCGTCGCCTTGCGGCAGCTGGCCATTCGGTGTCAGGCCATCGACGAGCTGCGGCAGGATCTGCGACAGCTGGTCGGCGGCATCCTTTTGACTCATGCCCGATGCTTCGGCGAGCTGACCCATACGATCGGCACCGAACACCTGCGTCACTTGTTCAGGCGACATCGGCATGTTCTGGCCGGTCGACACCCACGACTTGGCATGCTCGCCCATGCCGGCCTGTTCGAGGATCTGTCCGAGCCCGCCCAGGCCACCGCCCAGAATATTGCCCAGGCCGCCGGTGCCGGAATTGCCTGATCCGCTGCCGCCGCCCAGCAGGCCACCCAGAATGCTGCCGAGGTCGCCGCCGCCAGGCATGCCACCTTGTTGCGGCTGTCCACCACCCAGACCGCCGCCGCTGCCGCCGCCGCCCAGGATACCGCCCAAAATACTGCCGAGGTCACCGCCGCCTGGTGCACCGCCTTGTTGCTGTCGGCCGCCTCCCAGGCCGCCCTGCAACAGCATCGCCAGCACAGCCTGGATCAGCGCGGCCTTACCGGAGCCTGCCCCGCCGCTGCCGCCCATCATGTTGCGCAGCACGCCACCCAGCAGTTCATCGAGCAGTGCCATGAGCCTCTCCCTTGTCGGTCTGTCGGTGACGTCACAACCATTGGAAGCGTAGCCCCGCCATCGCAGCGGCGCAACGCATGCGCATCCGTGTTATGACAAGATGATTACATGGCCCTGCGAACGATGTGTTATAGGCCGTGTATTCGGGTCCTGGCCGCCATGTCGAGTACCGTCGATCCCTCGCAGACAGCAGCAACCGCATCGCCTGGCAACGGGCGGCGGACGTTATCAGCCTGCTGCGGCGTCCATGCGCTACATGACGGCTACACCGATCTGCTGAACGTCCTCTACCCGCTGTTGCAGGCGCAGTTCGGCCTGAGCTATGCGGCCGTCGGCGCGCTGAAGCTGTTGTACTCGAGCGCCATGGCGAGCGGCCAGGTGCCGTCGGCACTGCTGGCGGAACGACTCGGCGGCGCCCGCATGCTGGCACTGGGTACGGCATTGGCGGCGCTGGGCTATGTCGTGGCCGGTCTGTCGGGTGGGCTGATGGGAGTCGCCATCGGCCTCGTGCTGGCCGGCTTCGGCGGCGCCACGCAGCATCCGATCGCCTCCAGCCTGATCTCGTCGGCTTTCACCGGTGTGCGTTCACGCACGGCGCTGGGGACCTACAATTTCTCCGGCGACGTCGGAA
>DATEIF010000019.1:0-2333 GCA_035279205.1 Vineibacter sp. | reverse complement strand
CACGGTCGTGTCGGCCGACGACGGCCCGCGCGCCGGCGTGACCTACGAGGCCGTCTCGCAGCTCAAGCCCGTCTTCCGCCCCGACGGCCGCATCAACGCCGGCAACTGCTGCCCGCTCAACGACGGCGCGGCCGCGCTGGTGGTCATGTCCGACACCAAGGCGCGCAGCCTCGGCCTGACCCCGCTGGCGCGCATCGTGTCCACCGGGGTCAGCGGCCTTTCGCCGGAGATCATGGGCCTGGGCCCGATCGAGGCGACCAAGAAGGCGCTGGCGCGCGCCAAGCTGTCGGTCAGCGACATCGACCTGTTCGAGATCAACGAGGCGTTTGCCGTCCAGGTGCTGGGCTCGGCCCGCGAGCTGGGCATCGACGAGGACAAGCTGAACGTGTCCGGCGGGGCGATCGCGCTGGGCCACCCCTTCGGCATGACCGGCGCGCGCATCGCCACCACGCTGCTCAACAACCTGCAGACGCACGACAAGACCTTCGGTCTGGAGACCATGTGCGTCGGCGGCGGGCAGGGCATGGCGATGGTGATCGAGCGGCTGAGCTAGGCGGCTCGCGCGGGGCCGCCGTGTCTTCGGGTCGGGTGTGAAACCTGGGCAGCAGCTCACACTCGACGCCCTCTGCCCGCACCGCACACACGAAAAAACCGGCACGCCAACGGGCGTGCCGGTTTTTCTCTGTGGCAGAGCTAGTCGTTCTGCAGATAACTCAGCAGACGCAGGATCTCGATGTACAGCCAGACCAGCGTCACGGTCAGGCCCAGCGCGATGCCCCATGCCGCCTTCTCCGGCGCGCCGGCGCGGACCATCTGGTCGGCCGCGTCGAAGTCGATCAGGAAGCTGAACGCCGCGATCGCGATGCACACCAGCGAGAAGATGATCGCCACCGTGCCGCCGCTGCGCAGGCCCAGGCCGGTGCCGCCGTTGACGTGGAACATCGCCAATACGAAGTTGCCGAGCATCAGGGCCAGCACGCCGAACATCGCGGCGACCAGCATGCGGGTGAACTTGGGCGTCACCCGGATGGCCCCGGTCTTGTAGACGACGAGCATGCCGAAGAACACCCCGAAGGTACCCAGCACCGCCTCACCGATCAGCGCGCCGGCGTTGGCGTTCGACACCGAGAAGTTGGCGAACACGAACGAGATGGCGCCCAGGACCAGGCCCTCGAGCACCGCGTAACTCAACACGATGCCGGGGTTGTCCTGCTTGCGGCCGAAGGTGGCCACCAGCACCAAGACCAGGCCGCCCAGCCCGCCGACCAGGGCCAGCGGCATGGCCAGCGCCACGTCGCGCGCGACCAGGAAGTAGGAGACCACCGCGGACAGCGCCAGCACGGCCAGCGTGATGCCGGTCTTGGTCACGACGTCGTCGATGGTCAGCGGACGCGAAGCTTTGGCCTCCTGGTACGGGGCCTGATAAGGAGCCGCGTACGGGTCGGCCCCATAGCCATAACCCTGCATCGGGGGCGCGCCAGTGCCGAATTGCGCGTATCCGCCCCTCTGCTTAGGCAGCGAACGAAATACCGGGTTGCTTGTCTCCCGCACCGTCGGATCCTCTCTAATTGGCTTCGAGCTGTGCGAACACAATCTCAACGATCGGCGTTGCACCCTGGTTCCCAGCGGACCTGGGCGTTTTCCGGTGTATACGGCCTCCGCCGTTCTCGTCGCGTTAAACATAACCCTTACCCGCGGGTACCGCGCCGGTCGTGACGATCTAGATTTCTTCCTCGAGGCTGGACCGGCGCGAGGAAGGCGAGGGCGTGACCGACGAATCCGATGAGGTTCTGACCGAAGTCGAGGGAAGCGTCGGCTTGATCACGCTCAACCGCCCCAAGGCGATCAACTCGCTGAACCAGCCGATGATCGACGCGCTGAGTGCCATCCTCACCGACTGGGCGGCCGACGACACCGTGCGCGCGGTGGTGCTGTCCGGCGCCGGCGAACGCGGACTGTGCGCAGGCGGCGACGTGGTCTCGATCTATCACAGCGCACGCAAGGACGGGGTCGAGGCGCGACGCTTCTGGCGCGACGAGTATCTGCTCAACGCGCAGATCGCCGAGTTCCCCAAGCCGTACGTGGCGTTGATGGACGGCATCGTGATGGGCGGCGGCGTCGGTGTCAGCGCGCACGCGAACACCCGCGTTGTCACCGATACCTCCAAGATCGCCATGCCCGAGGTCGGCATCGGCTTCATCCCCGACGTCGGCGGCGTCTATCTGCTGTCCCGGGCTCCCGGCGGGCTGGGTCTGCACGCCGCGCTGACGGGCGCGCCGTTCTCCGGAGCCGACGCCATCGCCATGGGCTTTGCCGACCACTACGTGCCGCAT
>DATEIF010000018.1:0-2608 GCA_035279205.1 Vineibacter sp. | reverse complement strand
CTCGCGCGCCACGATCTGTGCCAGGGTCGTCTTGCCGAGGCCGGGCGGGCCGTGGAACAGCACGTGGTCTAGCGCCTCGCCGCGTCCCTTGGCGGCGGCGATGAAGATCTTGAGGTTCTCGCGCACCTGCTTCTGGCCGATGAAATCGTCCAGCACCTGGGGCCGAAGCTTGACCTCGGCCACGTCTTCGTCGTGACGAACGCCTGAGGTGAGGCGGGAATCGTTCATTAGCAATCGTTGTTTTTGTGGCCGGAAAGCGGCCCGTGCAGGGGGTTGTGATTATCTCTACCATGACGGCCGGCCGCCGGGTAGGCAAGCTGCGGTCATTCCGCCGGCGGCTATTTCCCCAGTTCCCGCAACCCCTCGCGGATCAAGGTATCGATGCGTGCCTCGGCGCCCAGGCGCGTGGCGACCCGCGCGATGGCGCCGAACGCTTCGGGACGCTTGTAGCCGAGATTGACGAGCGCCGAGACCGCGTCCTCGTTGACCGTCGCCGACGTGACCGCGCCCTCAGCGGCAGCCACCGGCGTTCGCGCAACGCCGGGCGTGGCCCCCCAGGCAGTCGCCTTGTCCTTCAGCTCGGTCAGCAGGCGCGCCGCCAGCTTCGGACCGACTCCGGCCGCGCGGTTGAGCGAGGCTTTGTCCTGCGCAACGATGGCGTTGGCGAGCTGATCGGGTGCCAGTGTGGACAGCAGCGACAGCGCGACGCGCGCGCCCACGCCTTGCACCGTAGTGAGGATCCGGAACCAGTCTCGCTCGGCCACGGCGAGGAAGCCGTAGAGCGCGATCGCATCCTCGCGCACGATGGTTTCGATCAGCAGCGTCGCCTCGCGGCCCGGCGCAAGATCGCGCAGCGTACGACTGGACGCGAAAACGACGTAGCCCACGCCGCCGACATCGACGAGGCAGGAATCGTCGGCGACCGAATCGATGACCCCGCGCAGCTTGCCGATCATCGCCCGCCCTTCCCCTCGGCGGCGCGCGCCAGCAAGGCCCGTTCCCATGCCGTCGACGAACTGCGCACGCCGCTCTTGCCGCGTCCGGCACCGACGCGGCCGCCGCGCACCGCGCCGAGGTCACCGCCCTCGACGCCGGCCATCACCGCACCACCCGCCCAGCGGCCCGACGTGCCGCGATGGTGTGCATGGCAGATGGCAACAGCGAGCGCGTCGGCGGCATCGGCTGTCGCGGTGCTGCCCGGCAACAGGCGGCGCACCATCATCTCGACCTGCCGTTTCTCGGCGTGGCCGACGCCCACGACCGATTTCTTGATATGGTTGGCGCCGTATTCCAGCACCGGCAGACCAAGCTTGGCCGGCGCCATCAGCACGGCGCCGCGGGCCTGCCCCAGCTTCAGGGTCGAGGTCGGGTTCTTGTTGACGAACGTTTCCTCGACGGCCGCCTCGCGCGGCTGCCACTGCGCGATCACCGCCGTGATGCCATCGAAGAGCTGGCACAGGCGCTCGGCCAGCGGCCGGTCCTGGTCCGACTGCACCACTCCGCTCGCCACGTGCGCCAAGCGGTTGCCGTCGGCCTCGATGATGCCCCAGCCCGTGTTACGCAGTCCGGGATCGAGACCGATTAGGCGCATGGCGCGCTCCCCTCTCCGCCCGCGCCAGCGGGGGGAGAGGGAGGGGCCCATCGCGTCAGCGATGGGAGGGTGAGGTGGGTGCCGAAAACAGACGTGTTGTCACCGCGAAAATCACAGTCGGGTCGAACACCCACCTCACCCTCCCATGCCTTTGGCATGGGCCCCTCCCTCTCCCCCCACTGCGTGGGCGGAGAGGGGTTCAGGCACGATGGTGTCTCCACCCGCATCGTTCGCGCATCATCCCGCAAGACGGGCCAGCGTGTCGTCGGAGACTTCGAAGTTGGCGTAGACGGTCTGCACGTCGTCGCTGTCTTCGAGCATCTCGATCAGCTTGAACAGAGTCTGCGCCGTATCGCCATCGACCGCCGTCAGGCTCTTGGGTCGCCACACCAGCTTGGCGCTGCTGGGCGCCCCCACGACCTTCTCGAGCGCGTCGCGCACGGTGCTGAAATTGTCCTGGGCGCAGATGATCTCGTGATAGCCGTCGTCGCCCTCGACCGTCTGCACATCGTCGGCGCCAGCCTCGATCGCCTTGTCCATCATGTCATCGGCACTGCCGGCCTTCAGCGGATAGCGGAACTCGCCGACGCGGTCGAACATGAAGGAGACGCTGTTGGTCTCGCCGAGATTGCCGCCGTACTTCGTGAACGTGGAACGGACGTCCGACGCCGTGCGGTTGCGGTTGTCGGTCAGCGCCTCGACGACGATGGCGATGCCGCCGGGCCCGTAGCCTTCGTAGCGAACCTCGACATAGTTATCGGCCGCATCGGCGCCGGCGCCACGCTTGATGGCGCGGTCGACCGTGTCCTTGGGCATGTTGGCCTCGCGCGCCGCAATCACGGCCGCCCGCAGGCGGGGATTGGCCGCCGGGTCGGGCATGCCGCTGCGTGCTGCCGTCGTCAGCTCACGGATGATCTTGGTGAACACCTTGGCACGCCGCGCGTCCTGCGCGCCCTTGCGGTGCATGATGTTCTTGAACTGGGAATGGCCGGCCATGCGGTCCCGAAATCCTGTAGT
>DATEIF010000017.1:0-6875 GCA_035279205.1 Vineibacter sp. | reverse complement strand
GTGCTCCAGCGCTTTTCTTCGCGGTCCATCAGGGCGGCGAGCTCCTGCGGCGTCGAGGCCTGCAGCTCCACGCCCTGCGAGGCGAAGCGCGCCTTCATCTCGGGGTCGGCGGCGATCTTGGCGATCGCGGCCTGCAGCGCGTCGATCACCGGCTTGGGCGTGCCGGCGGGCACGACCATGGCCTGCCAGAACACCGTCGCCAGACCCGTGATGCCCAGCGCTTCCTCGACCGTGGGCAGGTCGGGGAACGCGGCCGAGCGGGTGGCGCTGGATACCGCAAGCGCCCGCGTGGCGCCGCGCTGCAGCAGCGGCACTGCCTCCAGCGCCGCCGAGAACATCATCTGCGCCTGGCCGGCTGCCACATCCTGACCAGCCTGCGCGCCGCCGCGGTACGGCACGACGGCGATGTCGAGGCCCAGCAGGCTCTTGAACAGCTCCGAGGACATGTGGTTCACGGCGCCGATTCCCGACGTCGCGATGTTGAACTTGCCGGGGTTGGCCTTGATGTGCGCCACCAGCGCCTTCATGTCCTTGGGCGGAAACGCGGCGTTCACGTGCAGGATGAACGGCGTCACCGACATCAGCGACACCGGCTCGAAGCTCTTCTTCGGATCGTACTGGACGTTGCCCTGCAAGGTCGGGTTGATCACCAGTGACGTGCCGCCGGCATAGATCGTGTAGCCGTCGGGCGCCGCCTTGGCGGCCAGGTTGGAGGCCAGCGTCGTGGCCGCACCGGCCTTGTTGTCGACGATGACCGAGACGCCCAGTGCCTGGCTCATCTTGTCGGCATAGGCCCGCGCCACGACATCGTTCACGCCGCCCGGCGGATAGGGCACGATCATGGTGATCGGCCGCGCCGGATACGGCGCCTGGGCCATGGCAGCCGGCACGACGGCGAGGACCACGGCGGCGGCAAGCATGAAACGACGCGTGATGTGCATGAAGACCTCCCAACGGACTGCGTTGCATCGCAAGGTTGGTTCGGACCATGCCACAGCCACGGCGATGTCTGTGGGATTTCTGTCGGCGTGCACCCGTGAATGGCGGACCGAAGCGCAGGGTCACCGATAACACACCGCCACGCACACCCCGATGGGGCTGCGATCCGGGCTGAACGAGCGTATGGTCGATCAGCGTTGCCCCGGGAGCCGTCGACTGGACGCTCCGGCCGTGAGCCCCCGCGGCGGTAGTGCATAGCGACACGCATAGTTGGCAGACGACACTCGGCGCGCACGCGCGCGGCCGAGCACACGCGTTTTCCAGTGCACAACGGCATAGGAGGGAATCATGGCTCGCATCGCGCGGCGTAGACTCCTGAAACTGTCCGCATCCGGCGCTGTCGCGGCGCAGACCGGCGGCCTCGCCGCCATCCTGGCCAGCGGCCGGGCACCCGCCTTCGCGCAGGAGACGACCGTCCACTGGCTGCGCTGGGCCGATTTCGTGCCGGCCTCCGACGTGTTGCTCAAAGGGCCGATCACGCAGGAATGCAAGAAGGCGACCGGCATCACACTCAAGCACGAGGCCGTCAACGCCAACGACCTGCAGGCGCGCATCACCTCGGCGATCCAGTCCGGCAGCGGCGCCGACATCATCATGGCGATCGGCAGCTGGCCACAGCTCTACACCGAAAGCCTGGCCGACAGCAGCGACGTCGCCGAGGAGATCGGCAACGCTCAGGGCGGCTACTACGACGTCTCCCGCCTGGTCGCCACGGTCGGCAGCAAGTGGATCGGCGTGCCGTGGACAGTGGGTGGCGGACTGAACGCCTACCGCAAATCCTGGTTCGATGAGGTCGGCTATACGAGCTTCCCCGACAGTTGGGACGCCCTGCGCGATGCCGGCAAGAAATTGAAGGCCAAGGGGCGGCCGATCGGCCAGACCGCCGGGCACACGTTCGGTGACGCACCCGCCTGGTGGTACCCTTATCTGTGGTCGTGGGGCGGCAAGGAGGTCGAGGCCGACGGCAGGACCGTGGTCTTGAACAGCAAGGAAACCGTCGAGTCGCTGAAGTTCGCGGTCGCGTTCTGGAAGGACGCCTGCGACGAAGGCGGGCTCGCCTGGGACGACACCAACAACAACCGCGCCTTCCTGTCGAGCAGCATCAGCGCCACCAACAACGGCGCCTCGATCTACATCGAAGCCAAGCGCAAGCCCGATACCTATCTGACCGACAAGGGCACGCCGATGTGGCAGGACATCCAGCACGCGCGCATCCCCAAGGGCGCGGGTGGCCAGTTCAACCTGCCGACACCGTTCACCGACATGCTGATGGGCTACTCGAAGAACCAGAAGGCGGCCAAGGACTTCCTGCGCTGGATGCACTCCAAGCCGGTCTACGACCAGTGGTTCACCTCGCAGCAGGGCTATAGCGACGGCGCCACCAAGGACTGGGAGAAGCACAAGGTGTGGGACGTCGATCCGGTGCTGCGACCGTTCCGCGACATCCCGCCGTTCGGCCGGCTGGCGGGCCACGCCGGGCCGCCCAACCGCCGCGCCGCCGAAGTCGTGACCAAGTACATCATCGTCGACATGTACGCCAAGGCGATCCAGGGCATGCCGGCCGCGGACGCCGCCAAGTGGGCGCACGACGAGATCGTCAAGGTCTATGCCTCACCGGTGTGACGCCTGCAAACCCGCCTGCGCGCGGGCCGAGGCCGTTCGATCACACGCTGGGAGCGCGCGACTCCGTCGCGCGTCATGTGCTGGTTCAAACGATGACGCGCCACGGAGTGGCGCGCCCCCAGCGCCTGTCCGCATGGCCGTGCGTCGTCTCACCCGTCTACTTGAGCAGGACATGCTCCAGGGTGCGCGCTGCCAAGGCGATGACGGCCATGACGCCGATCACCGTTGCTGGCGCCACCCAACGGCCGAGCGCCCTCGCGATCCAGGCCACGATGGCGCCCAGCAGCAGGACGCCCAGCACGCCGGCCGCGCTGCCGGCGGCGACCATGGGCGCCAGGATGATCGCGCGCTGGGCCTCGCTGAAGACAGCCACGATCGCCAACGCCGGATAGACGTTGAGACGCGACGTCAGCATGACGGCGGCCAGCAGCGGGCCCAGCCAGCGCTCACGGCCGCGCAGGCCCCACGCCGCGATCGCGATCACGACCAGCCACGCCAGCGACAGCGCATCGGTGAGCTTCACGCCGTCGGCCTTGAAGGCGTCCACGCGGTTGCCAACGATCAGGGCGAAGATGATCAGGCCGATGACGCCGACCGCCGCGGCGCCACCGCCCCAGCGCAGCGCCGGCCACAGGCGCGCGCCTACCGCGGGTCCGCTGGCCATGAACAGGCCCAGCATCAGCGGGATGGCGGGTGCTTCCACGACCTCCTTGCCGAGGAACATGCCGCCGACGGCGACCGCGAGGAGACCGACGATGCCGAACGGCAGTGTCATCAGCACCAGGCCGCCCACGATCCACAGAAGCGGCACCCAGCCCGACGGCGCCGGTGGCGGCGCTGATTCAGACCATGGCGTCACTGCCGTCGTGGCGGCATCGGGTTCCCGCAGATCGGTCGATGCTACGGTCTTGTCGCCGGTCATGGCACCTCATGCTGGAACTGCGGATCCGGCCGGCTGGAAATCGCACGACCAGCAATAGCGAGTCGTGATGCCGTTGTCGCCCGATTCCAACGCCGCATCCCGGTCGCCTGACGGCTTCGCGCGTAGGAACGGCAGGAAGATTCACCACAGAGGCACAGAGAACACAGAGGGACACAGAGAGATGACGATTTCGTACCGTCGGCGCGCAGGCGCTCTGCTCCGTGTCCCCTTGTGTCTGAAAGGAAATTGGCTAAGTCGGTTCGACCATACGCTGGGAGCGCGCCACTCCGTGGCGCGTCATGCGTTGATCCAGACGAAGACGCGCGACGGAGTCGCGCGCCCCCAGCGTCTGTCCGCACGACCGTGCGCGATTTCAGCCCTTGTGGTCGGCGTAGCCGGTGGGGAACTCTGTGGTGAAGCTTTACGCCTGGATCAGGGCAGCAGGATCAGTGGGCCGATGGTGGTGCGGCTTTCGAGGTCGCGGTGGGCCTGGGCCGCGGCGGCGAGCGGATAGCGGTGGCGGATGTCGAGGCGCAGGGTGCCGCCGCGCACCGCGTCGAAGACGCGGCCGGCCATGGCGGCGAGCACGGCACGGTCGGCGGTGTGATGAAAGAGCACGGGGCGCGAGAACGTGACCGACTTTTCGCTCAGGGCATCGATGTTCAGCCGCTCCAGCGGCCCGCTCGCCTGCCCGTAGCTGACCCAGTGCCCGCACGGCGCCAGCGCGTCGAGATTCTCACGCATCGCCTGGGCGCCCAGCCCGTCATAGATCACGTCGGCACCGCGGCCGGATGTGGCTTCGCGCACGGCGTGCGCGAAGCGGTAGTCGCGGCCGACGATCACGAAATCGCAGCCGTTGGCCCGCGCCAGACGCGCCTTGTCGTCGCTCGAGGTGGTGCCGACCACCTTGGCGCCCAGCGCCTTGGCCCACTGGCACAGCAGCAGCCCGACGCCGCCGGCGGCGGCGTGCACCAGCACCGTTTCACCCGATCGCAGACGGTGGGTGCGGTGCAGGAGATACTCGGCCGTCATCCCCTTCAGCATCAGCGCTGCCGCCGACTCATCATCGACATGGTCGGGCAGCACCACGACCTGGTCGGCCGCCAGGGTGCGCACACCGACATAGGCGCCCGGCGGCGCGCAGGCGTAGGCGACGCGATCGCCCGGCAGCAGATGCGCCACGCCATCGCCGACGTCCTGCACGACGCCAGCGGCCTCCATGCCCAGCGGCGCCGGCGGCTCGATCAGGCGATATTGGCCCTTGCGGACATAGACATCGATGTAGTTGACGCCGATCGCGCTATGCCGGATCCGCACCTCGCCAGGCCCCGGCGCGCGCGCCTCCAGCGCCCGTTGCTCCAGCACGTCGACACCGCCGAAGCGGGTCGCGACGATGCCTTGCGTGGCGATCGCGCTGCCGCCCGTGCCGCGTGCCAGCGGTGCGGCGGGGCGACGGCGCAGGAAGGTGCGCAGGCCCTCGAAGCCGCCTTCGTAGACGCCCTTGCCCACCAGATCGGTGAACTCGCGCTCGCGGCCCTTGGGCACGTCGAAGGTCGACTGCCAGTGCCAGAAGGTGCGCTCGCCGTCAGTGACGCGCTTGAGCTGCAGGGTGGCGACGTAGCGCCGCATCGGCAGGGTGGCGTCGAGGATGCAATAGGTCGAGATGTGCTCGGCATCCGACAACGCCAGCAGCTGCTCGCGGATCTGGTTGCCGTCACGCAGGCTGAAGCTGCGCACGCAGCCGACCTGATCGGACGGCTCGTCGTTCTCGATCACCGACTCTGCCACCGCCGGGTGCCACGCGGCATGGCTGTTGAAATCACGCAGCACCGCCCACACCCGCTCGATCGGCGCATCGATAATGGCGGAACGGGTGACGCGGATCATGCAAGCAGCTCTTTGCGTGGTTAAGAGGAAGAGAAGAGAGAAGAGAAGATTCACCACAGAGGCACAGAGAACACAGAGGGACACAGAGAGGATGGTGCGTGATTGACCTTCGGGGCTCTATAGAGCCAGTCGTTTTATGCCTTCCTTGGGCGTCGGTGCGTTGAAGTTCAGTATGAGGCCTACCTTCACCGCACTTAGCTTCAGGTAGGTCAGCAGCTGTGCTTCATGTATAGGCATTAGCCTCTCGACCGCCTTGACTTCGAGAATCAGGCGACCATCGACCATGATGTCGAGGCGATAGGCTTCCTCAAGCCTGAGTCCTTTGTAGTCTATGGGCAATGGTACCTGACGCCTGAAGTGAATATTTGCGAGTTCGAGTTCGCGGCACAGGCAAGCTTCATACGCCGACTCGAGTAGTCCGGGCCCTAATGCGCAATGTACATCGATTGCCAATCCGATGACCCGGTCGGTGAAGAGGTCTCGCTCCACTCTGTGTTCCTCTGTGTCCTCTGTGCCTCTGTGGTAAATCTTCCTCTTCTCTTCCCTTCTCTTTCTTCCCTACCGGCGCAGCAAAGATTTCAGGGAGTCGAAGGCGGACTGGAAGACGCCCTGGCCGATGTCGTGGGCGAGCTGGGTCTCGCGGTCGGGGGCGCAGTCGAATTCGGCCCACCATTCGGCGAAGGTCCGATTGCCGTCGGTCACCGGCGTCAGCTTCAGGGTGGCGATGTAGTTCTCAACCCCCATCGGGCTCTCGAGGATGGAGTACGAGCACTGGTAGTCGTAGTCCGACAGGCTCAGCAGCTGCTCGCGGATCAGGCCGCCGTCCTTGAGGCGGAAGTTGCGCACGCAGCCGATCTTGTCGGCGGGCTGGCCGCCCTCGATGCGCGACTCGGCCACGAACGGCGTCCAGCCCGCCAGACCGTTGAAGTCGCGGATGCGCGCCCACACCGCATCGGCCGGCGCGTCGATGACGGTGGACGTATAGACCTTGATCACGGCGCCCTACTCGCCCTGTGTCGGCTTGCGCGCCGGTACCACGGCCTGATTGCCGCGATCGAGCAGACCATGCGCGGCGCGGCCGACGTCGCCGCCCTCGATGCCGATCTCGCGCAGCAGCTGGTCGATCAGCGGCGCCTGGGCGCGAAAGCGCAGGGCCGAGTTCACGACGTTGTCGGCCAGGCCGCCGCCGACGTCGGCGGCATCGCCGCGGCCACTACCGCCGCCCAGGCCGTCGACGTGCAGGATCTTGATGCCCTCGATGCGTTCCATCGGCTTCACGGATTCGCGGATGATGCCTTCGAGCTTGTCGATCAGGCGCAGGCGCATCGCCGACAGCCGCGCGTCGGTGGTCAAGGTATTCTGCGCCTCGTTCATCAGGCGCGTGCCCTCGGCCTCGACCTCGTGGCGGATGCGCGCCGCCAGGGCCCGGATCTTCTCGGCGTCG
>DATEIF010000016.1:0-6271 GCA_035279205.1 Vineibacter sp. | reverse complement strand
CAACAACGCGACAACGCCGGCGCCGCTGCGGCGGGCCGTGGCGGCCGAGCCGATCGCCATCGCGCAGGCGTTTCAGGACGAGGGCCGCAAGAGCTTCGTGGACTTCCAGAACGACGTGACGGCCGCCGACGTCAGGCTGGCCGCGCGCGAAGGCTATCACTCGGTCGAGCACCTCAAGCGCTACACGACGCTAGGCATGGGCACCGACCAGGGCAAGCTGGGCGGCCTCAACGGCCTCAGCCTGCTCGCCGCCGAGCTGGGCCGCCCTCCGGGCGATGTCGGCACCACGACGTTCCGGCCGCCCTACACGCCTGTGCCGCTGGGTGCCCTGATCGGCCGCGACCATGGCGAGGCACTGCAGCCGTCACGCTACACGGCGCTGCATGACTGGCACGCAGCGCACGGCGCCGTGTTCGGCCAATCCGGATCGTGGGTGCGGCCGCAATTCTACCGGCGCGATGGTGAGAGCGATCTCGACGCCGTCAATCGCGAGGTGACGGCAGTGCGCCGCAATGTCGGCCTGGTCGATGTCGCGACGCTGGGCAAGCTCGATATCCAAGGCCCTGACGCCGCCGAGCTGCTCGACCGGCTCTACACCAACGGCTGGAAGAAGCTTGCCGTCGGCCGCAGCCGCTACGGCATCATGCTGCGCGAGGACGGCATGGTGTTCGATGACGGCGTCACCGCCCGCCTCGGCGAGCAGCACTATGTGATGAGCACGACCACCGGCAACGCTGAGGCTGTGTTCGAGCACATCGAGCTGCTGCTGCGCACGGCGTGGCGGAGCCTGCGCGTGTTCGTGACACCGGTGACCGAGCACTGGTTCGCCGCCGCGCTCGCCGGGCCCAACGCGCGCCGCGTCCTGCAGCGTGTCACCCACGACATCGACGTCTCGTATGCGGCTATGCCGCACATGTCGGTACGCTGCGGCAAGATCGCGGGCGTGCCGGCTCGGATCTTCCGGCTGAGCTTCTCGGGCGAGCTGTCGTATGAGATCAACGTCGCGGCCGATGACGCCCGAACCCTCTGGGAGCGTCTGGTCGAGGCCGGGCGTGCCGACGGCCTTACCGTCTACGGCACCGAATCGATGGGTGTCCTGCGCATCGAAAAGGGCCACGTGGTCATCGGCCGGGAAGCCGACGGCCGCACGACACCCGATGACCTGGGCCTGGGCAAGCTGTGCTCGACCACCAAGGATTTCGTCGGCCGCCGTTCGCTCGCGCTGCCGGCGCTTGTCGAGGCCGGTCGCAAGCAGCTGGTCGGCCTCATCGTTGAACGGGCCGATGATCGCCTGCCGGTCGGCGCCCATGTCGTGGCCCAGGGCCGGGCCGGGCCGCAGCCGTCCCTGGGGTTCATCACGTCGCAGGCATACAGCCCGACGTTGGGACGCCCGGTTGCGCTGGCGCTGGTCGCGGCCGGGCGTTCCCGGTTCGGCGAACGGCTGTTCGCCACGTCGCCGACGGCCAGCACCAGCGTCGCGGTCACGGTGATGGATCCGGTCTTTGTCGATCCCGAAGGAAAACGCCTCGATGCCTGAGTCTCCTTCATCGGGCGTGCGGCTGCGGCCGATCGGCGGCACCGCGTTGACGGTGCTGCGCGGCAGCGGCAACGATCCGACCTTCATTGCCGGCGCCGCGCGCTGGCTCGGCCAGCCGCTGCCCGACTCCTACATGGACAGCACACCCCACGGCGTCTGCCGCCTCGGCCCCGACGAATGGCTGGTGATCGGCCAGGCCCCACCTGAAGGCCTGCCCCCCACCACGGTCATCGCCGTGGATGTGTCCTCGGCACGGTCGATCATCCGGCTCGACGGTGTCGGCATTGCCGATCTGCTGGCCACGGGCTGCGCGTTGGAT
This sequence comes from Vineibacter sp., assembly GCA_035279205.1. Classification (GTDB taxonomy): domain Bacteria; phylum Pseudomonadota; class Alphaproteobacteria; order Reyranellales; family Reyranellaceae; genus Vineibacter. The sequence continues at coordinate 4,415 of DATEIF010000016.1, read as the reverse complement.
TTTGACAATGATGCCTTGGCACCCGGCCGCTTCGCGCAGACACGGCTGGGCCCCTTCGCCGTCCTGCTGATGGCGCCTCGGGACGCCGACGGGGCCGTCGATATCCTGATCAGTCGCAGTTACGCCAAAAGCCTGGTGGCATGGCTGACCGACGCCGGCGCGATGTCGGCGGATTAGGTTCCGACCGTCATCCCGAGCGTAGCGAGGGATCTCCTGAGAGCGACGCATGGTGCGCCATTCGCAGGAGATCCCTCGCTACGCTCGGGATGACAGTCGCGACCTCACCTTCCACGGATAGCCAGTACTAGGCTTTTCGAACGACGTGCCGCGCACCCGGTGCCGGCGGCGTTTCCGGCGGTCCGGCGAAACACTGCGCGATGCTCATCCAATGCGTGGCTATGTCGCCTTTCACCGCCAGATCGGTATCGGCGACGTTGCGCGTCTGCGTCACGACCTGACAGAACGGGATGACGCCGCCTGTGACGGCGTTGCCGCGATCCGGTGCATGCCATTCCCATGACGGCCCGAAGCCGTTGTCGAGGCGCACGTAGGGCACCTCCTGCGGGACCGGCAGGCCGCGGTTGCTATAGGCCCAGCCGAACGTGCGCACGCCGATCTCGGCGATGTTGCGGATGCGCGGCGCTGCCGCCGGCCGGGAGACGCCCAGCAGGTCGTAGATCGCCTGGCTGTGCGACCAGATCTCCATCTGCCGCGCCGTCGCGAACATGCGCACGCCCATGTCGGGCCCTGCCCATTTCAGCCGCGCATCCGGTGCCTTGGCCGCGAGCACATCGCACAGCCGGACCATGGCCTGATACCAGTGCGCCAGCAGCTCTGCGCCCGCGAGATGCCCCAGCCGCTGACGCGTTTCCTCGAGCCGGCTGAGACCTGTCGCGCGCTTGGCGGCGATATCGGCACGCAGGGCATCGAAGGCGGCCACATCGGTCGCCGAGGCGATGCCCAGGACGTCGCTCTGGTGCAGGTGCTGCAAGATGTCGTTCACGGTCCACGCCTTGAACAGCGTGGCCCGACTCCAATCATCCGCTTTCAGCGTCAGCAGCAGCCGATGCAGTTCGTCGGCCTCGTCGCGCAGATCCGTGATCTGTTGCAGCATGGTACGCCCACTCGGTTTATCTCGCCGCGGTCAGCCGTCTTACCCGTGTGTGCCATCCGACGCCAGCGGCTTCGCCTTGCATCATCCGCGTATGGCTGGGCTGCGTTCATTAAGTATAGACAAATAAATTTTCGGGGGCGTAGTCTTCGGCCGCAAAGCGAGGGATGGGTATGAAGGTTCGTGACGTAGTGTTTGCGGTCGGCCGGTCGGGCTATTTCAACAAGGACCTGGCGGCGACGAAGGCGGGCGCCAAGCCGAACGGCACGATCCTCGAAGGCAAGCCGCTGACGCCGGGCTACACCACCATCGTCCAGCCCGGCTTCATCATCTCGGTCATGCTGGTCCTCGATGACGGCCAGGTCGCGATCGGCGAATGCGCCGACGTGATCTTTTCCGGGCTTGCCGGGCGTGATCCCCTCTTCGTTCCCCAGGAGCATCTCCCGCTGCTGGAAACCGCCGTTCGCCCCTGGCTGGTTGGACGCGAGATCGATGTGTTTCGCGCCAATGCGCAGGAGATCGATCGTTTCGAGGTCGACGGCAGGCGTCTGCATACGGCCTTGCGCTACGGCCTCACGCAAGCGCTCCTGTCGGCGGCGGCACTCGCCGGCAAGGTGACGATCGCCGAGGTGGTCAGCCGGGAGTATGGCTCGTCGATCCAGTCCAGCGTCGTCGATATCCTGGCATCGTGCCATCGCGGCGACCTGCTGCAGCTCGACCGGATGATCATCAAGCGGGTCCCCATTCTCCCGCATGCTTCCTTCACGACCGTCGGCGACCTCGGCCCGCAGGGCAATGTCCTGGTCGACTATGCCCGCAGCATCTCGGCACGCATCCGCGAGATCGGCGCCGCCGACTACAAGCCGCGCATCCATCTCGACGTCTACGGCACGATCGGCGAGCTGATCGGCAGCGATCCCGGTGCGCTGGCGGATTATCTCGGTCGTGTCGCCGAAGCGGCCCGGCCTTTCGATCTGATGATTGAAACACCTTTCATCATGCAGAGCCGCCAGCAGCAGATCGACCTCTTCAAGGCCACGCGCGCAGCCCTGAAGACACGCGGCATCAAGGTCGGCCTGATCGCCGATGAATGGTGCAACACGCTCGACGATATCCGGGTCTTCGCCGACGCGGCCGCCTGCGACTACGTCCAGATCAAGACCCCCGATCTTGGCGGGGTCAACAACAGCATCGAGGCCGTCCTCTACTGCAAGTCGAAGGGCATGGGCTGTTGCCTGGGCGGCACGGCAAACGAAACCGATCTTTCGGCGCGCATCTGCGCCCAGATCGGTCTGGCGACAGGCCCTGACTTCATGTTGTCCAAGCCGGGCATTGGCGCCGACGAGGGCGTGATGATCCTCAGCAACGAGATGTCACGGACCATCGCGCTCGTCGCGCATCGCGGCCGCTAGGGAGTAGAGGTCCATGCTTTCTTTGTCGGGATATCCGCGCGTCATGCGACGCCTGCAGCCGCTCGCCGCCGGTCTTGCGCTCGCGGCCCTGCTCTGGGCTCCTGGCAATGCCCAGGCTCCGAAAACCGGCGGCACGGCGATCATGGTTCTGGGAACCGACCCGCTCAGCCTCAGCCCCGACACCACGAATTCGGTGCCCGATGTCGCCGCCAGCTGCCTGATCTATGACGCGCTCGTGCGCTTCAAGACCGGCTTCGAGATCATCCCGAGCCTGGCGAAATCCTGGACCATCTCCGAGGATGGACGCGTCTACACCTTCGATCTGCAGGCGGCGAACTGGCACGACGGCAAGCCGGTAACGTCCGAGGACGTCAAGTTCACGCTGGAAGAGATCAGCAGCAAGCACGGCCCCCGCTTCCACACCGCCGGCCAGTTCATCGAGCGCATCGAGACGCCGGACCCGCTGAAAGTGGTAATCACGCTCAAGCAGCCGTTCGGGCCGTTCCTGTTCTCGCTCGCCTGCGAGCAGAATGCCGCCATCATGCCGGCGCACATCCTGCGCGGGGCGGATGTCCTCAAGCATGAAGCGATCCTGACCAAGCCGGTCGGCAACGGCCCCTTCAAGATCGCCGAATGGGTACGCGGCGACCACATCACCCTGGTGCGCAATCCCGACTATTGGCGCAAGGGAGAGCCCTATCTCGACCGCGTGGTCATCAAGATCATGCCGGACACCTCCGCGCGCGTGCTGGCGCTGCGGGCGGGCGAAGTCGACTACATCGTTCCCGACTACATGCCGCTCAGCTCCGTGCAGATGGTGCGCCGCTCGCCGCAGTTCAGCACGCAGGAGGTGAGCTATCCCGGCAGCGATATCATCATCCTCAACACCAAGCACGAAGCGCTGGGCAAGCGCGAGGTGCGTCAGGCACTGCTGACCGCGATCGACCGACAGTTCATCCATGACAAGGTCTTCTATGGGCTGGGCGGCATCGCCCGCAGCTCGTTCGATACCCGCCTGTGGGCCTACAATGCGGCTGTCGACTATCAGAAGATGTATGCGTTCGATCCGGCGAAGGCACGGCAGATGCTGGATGCCGCCGGCTTCCCGGTCGGCCCCAACGGATCGCGCTTCACCATCCGCCTGCTGTTCGAGACGGCGAAACCCGAGTGGCTGCCGGCCGCCCAGGCATTGCAGCGCTTCTGGCAGGATGTCGGCGTGCGCGTCGTGCTCGAGGGCGCGGAGCGTCCCGTCATCCTCAAGCGCGTGTATTCCGACTACGACTTCGAGGCGACGCTGCAGACCTACACCACCCTGGGCGATCCGGCGCTCGGCATAGCGCGGACCTATGTGACAAGCTCGATCCAGCAGGGCACGACCTTCAACAACGCGTCCCGCTACTCCAACCCGGAGATCGACAAGCTCTTCGACGCCGGCCGCAACGCGTCGGTGCAGGCCGAGCGCGCCCGGATCTACAACCAGGTCCAGGAGATCCTGGCACGCGACCTGCCGGTGCTGAACCTGCACCAGCAGCCTCAGTATGCGGTCGCCAGCACGCGCCTTCAGGGTCTGTGGCAGGCGGCAAACCAGCAATGGTGGGGCAGCGTATGGATCAAGTAAACGCCACGGCACAGCCGGCCGCAGCCACAACGGCGGGCGACGCCACCATCAGCCAGCGCCTGGCCGACTACTGGGCCGCCGCGTCCTTCGATGACCTGCCGCCGGTCGTCCTCGCTGCGGCCAAGCGCTTCCTGCTCGACACGCTTGCTGCCGGCGTCGCTGGCGGCAACGAAAGCGTCGTCAGTGCCGTCGTTGACGGCGCACGGGCCGCGGCCGGATCGGGTGACGCCGTCCTGTGGGGTCGTCGCGACCGCCTGCCGCCTGCAGCGGCGGC
>DATEIF010000015.1:0-2773 GCA_035279205.1 Vineibacter sp. | reverse complement strand
GGTCGGCTGATAGTTGCGGCGGGTCTGCAGCAGATTGGCGTTCGCCACCACCTGCGGCACCTGTCCGGGCTTCGGCGAGAGCAGGAAGAAGGCGAGCAGCACGATGATTATGCCCTGGCCGAGACCGAAATAGAGGAAGGTGGTCTGGAAGCCGGAGTCCTTGATCATCGCCTGGATCGGCGCCACCGTGAGCGCGGAGCCGGCGCCGAAACCTGCGGCGGTGATGCCGGCGGCAAGCCCGCGCTTGTCAGGAAACCATTTCAGCGCGTTGCCGACGCAGGTGCCGTAGACGCCACCGGCGCCGATGCCCGCGATGATCATGCCGAGATAGTAGCCGTTGAGCGTGGTGGCCTGGGCGTTGATGACCCAGCCGAGCGCGCACAGAATGCCGCCGATCAGCACCACAATACGCGGACCGTATTTGTCGACGAACCAGCCCTCGACCGGCACCAGCCAGGTCTCGAACAAGACGAAGAGCGTGAAGGCCCACTGGATCGATGCACGATCCCATCCAAATTTCTTCTGGATGTCGGGGACGAAGAATGTCCACCCGTACTGGTAGTTTGCGATCATCACCATCGCGGCGACGCCGATCACAAGTTGCGTCCAGCGATAGGTGTCGCTGACCCGCGCGGCTGTGGGGGCCGCAGTTGCCTGAACCATGTCCGACATAGATCCTCCCATGCGCGTTTGTCGTCATTCTGCTTCTCGCGCGCGCCGGCCATCTTGGTATTTGATATGCCAAGGATCAAGCTGTCGCATGGCTGGCGTGCGCTTATGCCGCAGCGGCGCGCACAACAAGATTAGTTCAACGGACACGAAAATGGCCCCGAAAAACGGGGCCATTGGTCGAAGGTTCAATGTCGGTCGGGTTTCGCGACGAAACGGCGGGTCCGGCGCTGGAGCCTGGTCCGGAAAACGGCGAGCCGGTCTTCCGAAAACATCGTGCTCCGGCGAAAAGCCAAAGCGTGATCGCGCTTTAGGCAGCCGGAATCACCCGAGCGCTTACAGGCCGAAGCGCGGCAGGTCGCCATTGCGGTTGGAGATTTCCGCGCTCTTCATCAGCAGGCGGTCGATCGTGGCGAGCAGGCGGCTGAGCACCGAGGCGGACGGCGCAAGCGCAATAGCGGAGGTCTTTGACATGGGGTGTCCCCTTTTCCTGGTGGCCGGCAACGGGCCGGCGCGTCATCTGGGGACAATCTACGTATACCAGATACCAGATACAACGAACTTGTTTGCATAGCAGCATGGCATCGTGTGCAGTGCAGCAAAAGGCGTCGTTAATGGTCCGGAAGCCAATCGCGGGGCCTGGCCGGAGCCCGTTTCTCAGAATTTCCAGCTGAAGTTGGCCTTCACCGAGTGATCCTGGACCCGGTCGCCGAGCTGGCCGACATAGGCGATCCCGACGCTGGCCTGCGGTGTCACGCGCAGGTCGAGGCCGCCTTCGACCAGCGCCGTGCTGCGGGCGAGCGGAACGCCGGCCACTGTGAAGCCGGTTCCGATGCTCTGGAACGCGAGCGCCGCCGTCGGCGTGACATCGCCGAAGGCGTATTGCCAGGCGACCGAGGCCCGCGGCGTCAGCTGCATGTCGTTGAACACGGCAAAGCTGGTGGCGATGCGGCCGCCGAGCGTGGAGTAGCCGACATCCTGGTTGTTGCTGATGCCGACCAGCGCCGCAGCGCCGCTGCCGCCGGTTTCGCCAAAGCGGCCGGTGTCGAGATGCGCCCAGGCGAGGCCGGCGAACGGCTCGAGCGCGACGCGGCCGAGCGACAGCCCATAGCCGATCTCGCCGAACACCTGCGCGGTGGTGGCGTCGTAGCGGGCGCGGGCGGTGTCGAAGAAGCCCGGGAAGATGATCGAGCGGCTGGTGTCGAGCGTGCTGAAGCTTGCCGCCGCGCCGCTGCGCAGGTTGAAGGCGCCGTAGCTTGCGCCGAGATAGCCGGCGATATGCGCGGTGTCGATGCTGGCCGAGCTCGAGCGATCACTGAGGCGCACCGTCGAGCTGGTGTAGCCGCCGGCGATGCCGGCGATCCAGTTGGGAGCAAAACGATGATCGACGCCGCTGAAGAAGCCGGCGAGGTCGCGCGTCATGCGCGCCGCATTGCCGTCGCCGTCGAGATGGCCCCAGGCGCCGACGCCCTGGGTCCAGAAGGTGGTTTCCGGAAGCGGCGCGGGCCGGGCGGGCGGCAGCGCCTTCACCGGGAATGCGGGCCGGTTGGTGCCGGCATAGGCCAGCGCCGATGAGGCCGCGAGCGAGTCCGTCGCGGCGACCTGCGGGCCGCCCGAGGCGAGTGCCGCCATCGGTCCCTCGCTGCCAGCGAACGACGATTGCCGCAGCCGGCCCAGCACGGCGTCGCGCAAATAGCGGGAGTCGTCGAGGACAGCGGTCTGGGCGCTGGCATGGACCTCGCCCGACAGCGCATCGAACGCCTGCCGCGCGCCGGCAGCGTTCTGGTTCAGCACCGCAATCATCAGCGGATTGTTCAGTTGCGTGCTGGCGTCGAGCGCGCCGGCCACCGCGCGCTGGTTCGGCGTCTGCGCGACGCTCTGCAGCGAGGTGTCGCTGCGGCTCAGCGTCAGGAACACGTCGTTGGCGTCATAGCTCAGCGACGGCGTGAGGAAGGTGAGGCTGCTGGTGACGTTAGCGAAGGTGCCGCTGACGCCGCCATTCGCCGTGAGGACGGTGTACAGGGTCTGCGGCGCATAGATGCCGTTCTGCGCCAGCGTCAGCACGTTGCCGCCGGCGATGCTCGCCGTGCCGGTGGCAACGATC
>DATEIF010000014.1:0-2088 GCA_035279205.1 Vineibacter sp. | reverse complement strand
GCGCTGGCCGCGCTCCTGCCGCCCGACGAGGTCGAATCGCTCGGCCCTCACGCGCTCAAGGACATCGACCAGCCGCAGCAGGTCTTCGGACTGCGCTAGTGGACGGTCGGCCTCACGCTGGCGAGGCCGTCGGCGTCGGTGGCGGAGATGGTGGTGCGCACCAGCGAGCGCGTCTGGCTGCCGGGCCAGGGGCGGCCGCGATGCATGGTGGCGCGGTTGTCCCACATCACGACGTCGCCGGCGCGCCATTGGTGCAGATAGGTGTATTCCGGTTGCGTCGCATCCTCGATCAGCCGTGCCAGCAATGCCTTGGCCTCGTTGTCGCCCATGCCCTCGATGGCATAGGCATGTGAGGCGATGTAGAGCGCGCGCCGGCCGTTCACCGAGTTGCGCCAGGTCATGCGCCAGCGCACCGGCGGCAGCGATGCGTGCTCGGCGGTCGTCATCATGGTGGGATCGATCTGGCTGCGCGAGTTGGCGTAGCTGTGGGTCACGATTGCGTCCCGCAGCTTCTCCTGCATCGCCGGCGTCAGGCGCTCCCAGGCCAGCCGGGTCGAGGTGAACTGGGTCTCGCCGCCGTCGTTGGGCAGGATGCGCGCCGACAGCACCGAGGCCAGCGCCGCCGTCGTCTTGAACGAGCTGTCGGTATGCCACAGCTGGTTGGCCCGCGCCGTCAGTGCCTGGCGATGGGTGGGCGGTACCAGCATGCCGTCGGGCCCGATATTGGTGATGCGGGCGTAGAACGTGCCGGTGCCGACCGAGGCGACCTTGGTGAGCTCCAGCGGACCGAAGGCGCGCGAATAGGCGCTCTGGATGTCGTCGGTGATGGTCTGGTCGCGGAACAGCAGGATCGAGTGCTCTTCGAAGGCCGCCCGCACGGCCTCGTAGGCGGCGGCGCTGCTGGCGACATCCAGCAGGCTGACGCCACGCACCTCGACGCCGAAACCAGGTCCAAGCGGCACCAGCTCCATCGGTTTCCTCCGGTCGCATCGTCTGTTGGTTGACTATAGCACCCTGCGATGTTCGCCGTGCGCAGGTCTGATTTACCTCTCCCGCAAACGGGAGAGGTCGACGGACGCGAAGCGTCCGGCGGGTGAGGGATTACACACGAGGCGCTGCATTCTTGGCCCCTCACCTTCCCATTGCGCTTTGCGCAATGGGCCCCTTTCTCTCCCGCTTGCGGGGAGAGGAAATCATGCCAGCACCGCCTCCGCCCGCGCCGCGATCTCCAGCAGCGGCCGGTCGTGCAGGCGCGGCGCCACGATCTGCAGGCCGACCGGCAGGCCGTCGCGTCCGCTGCCGCAGGGCAGCGAGATCGCCGGCACCAGGGCCTGGTTGAACAGCGGCGTGAAGACGGCATGTCCGCGCGGCGAGGCGGGCTTGCCCTCGATGGTGGGCGGATAGACCTGCTCGATCGGCCACGACACGCAGGCCGTCGTCGGGCTCAGCAGGTAGTCGTAGCTGGTGAAGAACTCGGCCACCGTGCGCGCCACCTTGTCGGCAAGCTTGGTAGCGGCCGCCACCTCGGCGCCGCTCACCTTGCGGCCGGCCTCGATCATCGCCGCGATGTTGTCGCCGAACAGCGCCGGGTCGCGCTTATAGAGGTCGCCGTACATGTGCACGGCAGCGGCCATGGTGACGGGCGCGAACGCTGTTTCGTTGGTCCCCTCCGGCCAGGTGATATCCGCCATTTCGATCGCCCACCCCGCCGCGCGCAACCGCTCGACCGCGGCATCGACGGCCGTGCGCACATCGGGGTCGACCGCGACATCCAGGCCCAGGCGCGGGCTGTAGGCGATGCGCGGCCGCGCCGGCGGTGCCACGTCGAGCACCGCCACGGAAACCGGATCGCGCCGATCAGGCCCTGCCATCACGTCGAACATCAGACGCACGTCGGCCACCGTGCGGCCCATCGGTGCCGTGACACCGTGCAACGGGCCAAAGAAGCCACCGAAGCCGAAGGGCGAGGGGATGGCGCCGGCCGACGTCTTCAGTCCGACGGCGCCGACATGCGCGGCCGGCCGCCGTCCCGAGCCGCCGCCGTCGGTGCCCACGGCGATGGGCGAGAACCCGGCGCCCAGCGCCGCG
>DATEIF010000013.1:0-4854 GCA_035279205.1 Vineibacter sp. | reverse complement strand
GAAGCGGTCGGCGTTCATCACCTTGTTCCAGGCCGCGACGAAGTCGGCCACGAACTTCGCCTGCGAGTCGCTATGGCCGTAGACCTCGGCAATCGCCCGCAGCTGCGAGTGCGAGCCGAAGATCAGATCGGCGCGGGTGCCGGTCCACGTAAGCTTGCCGCTCTTGCGGTCGTAGCCCTCGAACACGTTGTCATCCTTGGTCGGCTTCCACTCGGTGGCCATGTCGAGCAGGTTGACGAAGAAGTCGTTGGTCAGCGTCTCCGGCCGCTTGGTGAAGACGCCGTGCGGCGAACTGCCGTGATTGGCACCGAGCACGCGCAGGCCGCCGATGAGAACCGTCATTTCCGGCACGTTCAACGTCAGCAGTTGCGCCCGGTCGACCAGCAGCACCTCGCCGGCAATGCTGTACTTGCCCTTGAGGTAGTTGCGGAACCCATCCGCCACCGGCTCGAGATAGCCGAAGGACTCGACATCGGTCTGGTCCTGCGCGGCATCCATGCGGCCCGGCGCGAAGGGAACCGTGACGGTGTGCCCTGCCTTTTTCGCGGCCTGCTCGATGGCCGCGGCGCCGCCCAGCACGATCAGGTCGGCGAGCGACACCTTCTTGCCGCCGCCGGCCGCGTTGAACGCCGTCTGGATGGCCTCGAGCGCCTTGAGCACTTTCGCCAGCTGGGCCGGCTGGTTGACGTCCCAGTCCTTCTGGGGCGCCAGGCGGATGCGCGCGCCGTTGGCCCCGCCGCGCTTGTCGGAACCGCGGAAGGTCGACGCCGACGCCCACGCCGTCGAGACGAGCTCGGAGACGGACAGCCCGGCGGCCAGGATCTTGGCCTTGAGATCGGCGATGTCCTTGGCGTCGATCAGCTTGTGATCCACGGCCGGAATCGGGTCCTGCCAGATCAGATCTTCCTGGGGGACCTCGGGGCCGAGGTAGCGCACCTTGGGCCCCATGTCGCGGTGCGTGAGCTTGAACCACGCGCGGGCGAAGGCGTCCGCGAACTGATCGGGATGCTCGAGGAAGCGCCGCGAGATCTTTTCGTAGGCCGGATCGAACCGCAGCGAGAGGTCGGTGACCAGCATGGTCGGCACATGCTTTATCGACGGGTCGAAGGCATCCGGGATCGTGGCCGGGGCGCCCTTCGCCCTGAACTGATTGGCGCCGGCCGGGCTCTTCTCCAGCTCCCATTCATACTTGAACAGGTTCTCGAAGAAGTTGTTGCTCCACTTGGTCGGCGTCTGGGACCAGGTGACTTCCGGGCCGCCGGTGATCGTGTCCTTGCCGAAGCCCGTGCCATGGGTGCTCTTCCAGCCGAAGCCCATCGCCTCGATGAGGCCGCCTTCGGGTTCGACGCCCACCAGCGCGCCATCGCCGGCGCCGTGCGCCTTGCCGAAGCTGTGTCCGCCGGCGATCAGCGCGACGGTCTCCTCGTCGTTCATCGCCATGCGCTTGAAGGTCTCGCGAATGTCGACGGCGGCGGCCACCGGATCGGGCTTGAAGTTCGGCCCGTTCGGATTGACGTAGATGAGGCCCATGTTCACGGCCGCCAGCGGATTCTCGAGATCGCGGACGCCGCTGTAGCGCTGATCGCTCTGAGGATCGGGGAACCAGGCTGTCTCCTTGCCCCAATAGACGGCCTCGTCAGGCTCCCACACATCGGGGCGCCCGCCGGCGAAGCCGAACGTCTTGAAGCCCATCGACTCCAGCGCGACGTTGCCGGTCAGCACGATCAGGTCGGCCCACGAGATCTTGTTGCCGTATTTCTGCTTGATGGGCCACAGCAGGCGACGCGCCTTGTCGAGGTTGGCGTTGTCGGGCCAGGAGTTGAGCGGCGCGAAGCGCTGCTGGCCGCCACCGGCGCCGCCACGACCGTCGCGAACGCGGTAGGTGCCCGCCGCGTGCCAGGCCATGCGAATCATCAGCCCACCGTAATGGCCGAAATCGGCCGGCCACCACGGCTGCGAATCCGTCATCAGCGCGGTGAGATCCTTCTTCAGCGCCTTGTAGTCGAGCGTCTTGAACGCCTCGGCGTAGTTGAACGCCGCGTCCATGGGGTCGTACCGGCGGAGAATCTTGAGGGACAACTGCTTGGGCCACCAGTCGCTGTTCGACCGCGACCCGTGCGCGACCGGGCACGCGCTGATGCTCTGTGCAGTGGTCATCTGCTCGTTGGGCATGGTTTGCCTCCTCTCCATCAAACACGGTGTGGCGTTAATCGCGGGGGATGCGTGTCACTGGAACTCCAGGGCTCCCGGATGGGCTGATCCGGGTACCGTCGGGATCATTTTAGGCTGCGAACCATCTGTAAAATTGATTGTCTAAATCGGGATCATTCGCGTTGCCTATCGAACGCCGATGCGGGGTGATCCAAGTCGCTTCATGGTTCGACAAGCTCACCATGAAGCCGACGATAACGCGGGAAGACTAAACGGCGATGACCGAGGCCGGCAGGCTGTCGCGGATGACCTGGCCCAGCAGCTTGAGCTCGCGGACTTTCGGATAGCTGTGGCGCCAGACGAGGCCGATCCGCCGCGAGGAACCGCCGGCGAGCGGGCGAATCTCGATGTCGTGCACGGCAGCATCGACGATCGTCAGCGCCGGCAGGAGCGTACAGCCCATCCCGGCAGCCACCATGCCGCGGATCGTCTCGAGGCTGGTGGCCCGGAAGTCCATCTCTTCCTCTTGCGCCGTTTCGGAGAGACCGCAGACCGCCAGCGCCTGATCGCGCAGGCAGTGCCCGTCCGTCAGCAGCAGCAGGCGCTGCGCCTTGAGGTCGGCCTCCTTGACCGACCCGGACTTGGCGAGCGGGTGGCCCTTCGGCGCGGCGAAAAAGAACGGCTCGTCGAACAGCGGCGCGGTCTCGAGATCGGCGTCGCACATGGCCAGCGCCAGCAGTGCGGCATCGAGCTTGTGCGCCTTCAGGCGCTCGAGAAGGTGATCGGTCAGGTCCTCGTGCACGACCAGCCGCAAATGCGGGTAAGTGCGCTTGAGTGCCGGCAGCAGCCAGGGCAGCAGGTAGGGGCTCAGGCTCGGGATGATGCCGACGGCCAGCGGACCCCTCAGCGGGCCTTTCTTCTGCTGGGCCATGTCGACGATGGCATCGGCCTCGGCAATGGCCTTGCGGGCCTGCGCCACGATCTCCTCGCCCAACGTCGTGATGTGAAACGCCTTGTTGGTGCGCTCGAAGAGCGTGACGCCGAGGTACTCCTCGAGTTTTCGCAGCTGTGTGCTGAGGGTGGGCTGGCTCACGTGGCACGCCTCCGCCGCCCGCCCGAAATGGCCATGATCGGCCAGGGCAACGAGATAGCGAAGCTCGCGCAGCGTCATGGCGGATAACGATCAATAGCCTCTATCAATCGTCCACATATCTATAATCAATTTCACAAAACACAAGGCCGTATCTAGCCTCAGGCTCTCGAACCACGACCCCGATCGTGATGGTTGCGACGAATACCCGGACTAGGCCAGCCACGCGGGTGTGCCAACACCGGCATGGCGGGTCGTTGGCGTCGGTGTTCCTGTCGCCACCCACCGCCTGATGGACTGCAAGCTCGGGAGAAAAAAGAAATGACGGGAGGGCGCCATGACGAAGAGACGGATGCCCAAGCAGCCGACACGGCCAGGCGACGCAGCGCCGACGCCGGCATCGACACCGTCCGGTCCTGCGCCGAATGAAGGATCGCTGACGCTGGCCGACGCGCAGACCAGACTCCTCGCGGTGCGCTTGCGCGCCACGCGGCCGCGCGTCGCCATCCTGCGGCTCCTGGTCGCCAACGGCCATCGGCATGTGACACCGGAGAACCTATGGGCCGAGGTGCAGACGGCCGCCATGCGACTTTCCTTGGCGACCGTCTACAACAACCTGAACGCCTTCACCGAAGCCGGTCTCCTGAGGAGGATCGTCGTGGGACCGCGCCAGGTGTTCTTCGACACCGATACGCGCCATCACCACCACGTGTACTACGAGGACGGCGGAAAGCTCAGGTCCGTGCCGGCACGACAGGACGGGCTCCTCGACATACCGGACGATCTCGCACACGTGGAGCCGCAGCGCCTCGATGTTCTCGTGCGGGTGCGAGCCACCGCCGGAGCAAAGGAAAAGCGCGGCTTGTCGTGATGATGGCGCGCGACGGCGTGCGGCGCGCGCATTGAGATGGGCCGCAGCGTAGCGTGTGCCGCCATTACCCCGGGGCCACGACCGTGCGGTCTTGCTGCTTCCGATTCGGCGGGCGGACCGCTAGCGTTCGCCGGACCGTTGGAGCACCGCATGAACGCGCCCACGCATCAGAGCATCGAGACCAATGGCATCCGGCTGCGCGTCGCCCTTCAAGGCGACGGCCCGCTGGTGCTGCTCTGCCACGGCTTCCCGGAGACCGCGCATTCCTGGCGGCACCAGATGCAGGCGCTCGCTGCGGCCGGCTATCGCGCTGTCGCGCCCGACCTGCGCGGCTACGGCGAGAGCACGCGACCCGACGGGAGCGATGCCTACACGCAGCTTCACATCGTCGGCGACCTGGTCGGGCTCGTCGATGCGCTGGGTGAGACGAGCTGCGTGCTGGTCGGCCACGATTGGGGCGCGGTCGCCACCTGGAATGCAGCACTCATGCGTCCCGATCGCTTTCGCGCCGTGGCCGCGCTCAGCATCCCGTACATGCCGCGCATCGATCAGCAGCCGACGCGCGCGCTCAGGCAGCTCGCCGGCGAGCGCTTCAGCTATGTCCTCTATTTTCAGGCGCCCGGCGTCGCCGAAGCCGAGATCGAGGCCGATGTCCCACGGCTGCTGCGCGCGGTGTATCACACCCACTCAGGCGCGGGTGCCGCCCAGCGCGCCACGGCGCCGCCCGCCCCACCGGTGCCGC
>DATEIF010000012.1:0-8270 GCA_035279205.1 Vineibacter sp. | reverse complement strand
TGGATTGCGCCTTGCTCTTGCCGCACCCTGTTGGTCTATGACGCTGGCTCGGACTCATTCTCATGTAAATTATGAGAATAGTGAGTTAGAGTATTGATATATTTCTCGAAAACAGCTGGATTGGATGTCGTATGTCACGTGTCCGCAAAGCCGTGTTTCCCGTTGCCGGTCTCGGCACCCGCTTTCTGCCGGCCACGAAGGCGGTGCCCAAGGAGATGCTGACGATCGTCGACCGGCCGTTGATCCAGTACGCCGTCGAGGAGTGTCGGGCGGCCGGCATCGAGGAGTTCGTCTTCGTGACCGGGCGCAACAAGCATGTGATCGAAGACCACTTCGACCATGCCTACGAATTGGAAGCGACGCTGGCGGCGCGTGGCAACAAGAAGGCCGAACTCGAGCAGACCCGTGCGGCCACGATCAAGCCGGGCAGCGCGATCTTCACCCGCCAGCAGCAGCCGCTGGGGCTCGGCCACGCGGTGTGGTGCGCCCGGTCATGGATCGGAAACGAGCCGTTCGCCGTCCTGCTGCCCGACGAGCTGACCCTGTCGCAACCGAGCTGCACGGCGCAACTCGTGGCCCAGCACGAGAAGACCGGCGGCAGCGTGATCGCGGTGATGGACGTGCCGCGCGAGCAGACCAACCGGTACGGCATCGTGGCGACCCGCAACGACGATGGCACCGTTGCCGAGGTCACGGGCATGGTCGAAAAGCCCAAGCCGGCCGAGGCGCCGTCGACGCTTTCGATCATCGGCCGTTACGTGCTGCTGCCGGAAGTCTTCGACCATCTCGATCGCCACGAGACCGGCGCCGGCGGCGAGATTCAGCTGACCGATGCCATGGCTCACATGATCGGGCGCAGTCCGTTCCACGCCATGCGCTATCGCGGTGCGCGTTATGACTGCGGCAACCGGCTGGGCTTCCTCGAGGCGAACGTCGCGGTGTCGCTGGCGCGGCCCGACATCGCCCAGGAGTCACGCGCGCTTCTTGCTTCTCTGATCAAATCGTAGATCGGATGGATCCAGGCGGATCCATCGTTTTGGGGGGACTTCATGCGTATTGCGATGATCGGCACGGGCTATGTCGGATTGGTTTCCGGCACGTGCTTTTCGCAGTTCGGTATCGACGTTGTCTGCGTTGACAAGGACAAGGAAAAGATCGCCGCGCTCGAAGCGGGCAAGATCCCGATTTACGAGCCGGGTCTCGACAAGCTGGTGGAGGACAACCGCGCTGCCGGCCGGCTCACCTTCACGACCGATCTGGCCCAGGCTGTGGCGACGGCCGACGCCGTGTTCATCGCCGTCGGCACGCCGACGCGCCGCGGCGATGGGCATGCCGACCTCAGCTACGTCTACGCCGCGGCCAGCGAGGTAGCCGACGCGCTGCGCCAGTACACGGTCATCGTCAACAAATCGACGGTGCCGGTCGGCACCGGGCGCGAGGTGAGCCGGATCGTGCGCGAACGCCGACCGGACGCCGAGTTCGATGTTGTTTCGAATCCCGAGTTCCTGCGCGAGGGTGCCGCGATCGAAGACTTCATGAAGCCCGACCGGATCGTGATCGGCACTCAGAGCGAGCGCGCGCGCGAGGTCATGCGTGCCATCTACCGGCCGCTCTACCTCATCGAGACGCCGATGGTCTTCACGACCCTGGAGACTGCCGAGCTCATCAAGTATGCCGGCAATACGTTCCTCGCGACCAAGATCACGTTCATCAATGAGATGGCGGACTTGTGCGAGAAGGTCGGTGCCGACGTGCACGACGTGGCGCGCGGCATCGGCCTGGATGGCCGCATCGGCCGCAAGTTCCTGCACCCGGGGCCGGGTTACGGCGGTTCCTGCTTTCCCAAGGACACGCTGGCCCTGGCTTACACGGCGCGCGAGTCGGGCTCCCCGGTGACCATCGTCGAGCAGGTCATCCAGGTGAATGCCGAGCGCAAGAAGCGCATGGCCCAGCGCGTGGTGGATGCGTGCGGCGGCTCGGTCAGCGGCAAGACGATCGGCGTGCTGGGGCTGGCGTTCAAGCCCAACACGGATGACATGCGTGATGCGCCGTCACTGGACATCCTGCCGACGCTGGTCACCGCGGGCGCGAAGATCCAGGCTTACGATCCGGCGGCCATGGGCGAGGCGGCCCGGCTCTTGAAGGGGCTCACCTTCAAGGAAAGCGCTTATGAGGCCGCGCTGGATGCGGATTGCCTGGTGGTGCTGACCGAGTGGACGCAGTTTCGCGCCCTCGATCCAAAGCGGTTGAAGCAGTTGCTGCGCGAACCGGTCGTGGTTGACCTGCGCAACGTCTTCAATCCGGTCGAGATGCGCGATATGGGGTTCACCTACGAGTGTATCGGTCGGCCACAGCCTCGCCACACCGCGTGACCATGATGATCGCCTACAAATCCGTCATGTCGGGCGCCGCGGGATATTTTCCTGGAAGGCATCTCCGTTGACGGGAGAGTCCTTGCTTCGCTCGGAATGACACTCAGCCCAGAGGATCCTGGCAGAATGACCGTCCATCGCTTCGACCCCACCATCCTGCGCGAATACGACATCCGGGGCATCGTCGGCCAAACCCTGCATGCCGCCGATGCGCGCGCCATCGGCCGTACGTTCGGGACGCGGGTGGTGCGCGGCGGCGGCAAGACGGTGGCGCTGGGGTATGACGGCCGACTGAGCTCGCCCGAGCTGCAGAACGCCTGTGCCGAGGGACTGCGCGCTGCCGGCGTGGACGTGGTTCGCATCGGCTTGTGCGCGACGCCGATGCTCTATTTCGCCGTTTATGAGCTTAACGCTGACGGCGGCATCATGATCACCGGTTCGCACAACCCGGCGAACTACAACGGCTTCAAGATGATGCTCGGCAAGAAGCCGTTCTATGGCGCCGACATCCAGGCTCTGGGCCGCATGTCGGAGACCGGTGACGTGGCCACAGGGCAGGGCGGGCTGACCGAACGGTCGGTGCTGGATGCCTATGCCGCGCGCGTCGTGCGCGACGTGCGCCCGGGCCGCAAGCTGAAGGTCGTGTGGGATAGCGGTCACGGTGCGGTCGGCGTCTCGATCCGCGATGTCATCTCTCGTCTGCCCGGCGAGCACACCGTGCTCTTTGAGAAAGTCGACGGGTCGTTCCCGGCGCACCATCCCGATCCGACGGTCGAGGCCAACCTCGAGGACCTGAAGGCCGAGGTGAAGAAGCGTGGCGCCGATCTGGGGATCGCGTTTGACGGCGACGGCGATCGTATCGGCGCGGTCGATGGCCAGGGGCGCGTGCTGTGGGGCGATCAGCTGCTGGCGATCTGGGCCCGCGACGTGCTGAAGGAGCAGCCGGGAGCCACCATCATCGCCGATGTGAAGGCAAGCCAGGTGCTGTTCGACGAGGTCGCAGCCGCTGGCGGCAAGCCGCTGATGTACAAAACCGGCCATTCGCTGATCAAGGTGAAGATGGCAGAGCTGGGCTCGCCGCTGGCCGGTGAGATGAGCGGCCATGTGTTCTTCGCCGATCGCTGGTATGGCTTCGACGATGCGCTCTATGCCGGTGTCCGCCTCCTCGATGTCGTCGCCACGTCCCCCCAATCGCTGGCCCAGATGCGCGATGCGCTGCCGCAGCCGGTGAATACGCCCGAGCTGCGCTTCGATTGCGATGAGGCCCGCAAGTTCAAGGTCGTCGACGAGGTGAAGGCGCGCCTGCAGAAGGCGGGTGCGACATTCTCCGACATCGACGGCGTGCGGGTGAGCACGCCGGACGGGTGGTGGCTGTTGCGCGCGTCCAATACGCAGGCCGTGCTGGTGGCGCGGTGCGAAGCCAAGGATGTGGCGGGTCTTGACCGGTTGAAGGACGCGGTGAAGGCGGCCCTGGCCGCCAGTGGCGTTGCGATGCCGGACAACCCCTCGGCCGGACACTAGACAACATCATAAGTCCGGTCGTGCGGCGCGGCGGCCGGAAGCGCCGCGCCGGCTGCTGCCATACTCAATAGAGGCAACGGGGAGCTGTCATCCCTCGCTGTGCTCGCGGTGACAGGGTACGCTCGGGACGACGCTTAGGTGGGACATGCGCTGCTTCTTCTACGGTACACTGATGGATCGCGATGTGTTGGCGCGCGTGCTGGGCCGGCCGGTCATCGCCGCGGCCCTGAAGCCCGCTACTTTGCGCGGCTATCGGCGCACGTGCATCCAGGAGGGCAGCTACCCGATCGTGCTGCGGGAGCCCTCGGGGGCGGTTGACGGGTTGACGCTGGACGGCGTCTCCAAGACCGAGTGTGAGCGACTGGCTGCTTACGAGGGGCCGCGGTACAGCTTGGTGCGCGCCTTCGCCGACTTTCCGGAGCGCGGGCCGCGGGCCGTCTTCGTGTTCGAGCCTGTGGCGGGCGCTTTCAGGCCGACCAACACCGACTGGTCGCTGGAGGCATGGCAATCACAGCACAAGGAAAAGTTTCTCGCCGCCCTGGTTCAAAGGCAGCGCGCGGCTGCCGACGCCGATTCGGCGTAAGATTTGAGCGGGCGAGGCGCCCGCGCTCCCAGGGTCAGTCCGCGCGTGCCTCGGCAGCGACCGGCGTGCACGCGAACAGCTTCGCAGCCTTCAGCTTGCGGCAGCCACGCGCGGCGTCGCTTTCATCGAGATTGGCCAACCGGGCGCGATAGGTGATCTGCCCGCGTGGCCCCTTCAGGGCATCGACGGCGGGCTTCGCATCGTTGCGCAGCTCTGGCAGCCGGGCGAGCGCCGTCCGCAGCGCCGTCGTGGCGGCCGGTCGGGTCGCGAACGTGTTGCTCAGCTGGATGGCCCAGCCACCGGGCGCATCGGCGGCCTGGCTGCCCTGCGGCGGAGTCTGGCGCGTCAGGGCGAGCGCGGGTTGTCCGGGTGGCTGCACGCTGGCCGGTGACAAATCGCCGACCACGTCGGAGATCGAGCGGCTGCCGTTGGGCGGATTGTAGGATCGCGCCACCTGGTGCTGAGGCTCGGCGGGCGGGGCGCCCGGCGTGAAGTTGATCGCCGTGTAGCGGGCCGAGACCGGCTGTGTCGGCTGGTGCCAGGCCGGGATGCCCAGGCCGCGGCACTTGTCGAAGCCGCGATCCATCATGTCAGCCATGACTTCATCGCGCTCGCCGACGCTGTTGCCGCCCAGCACGACACCGATCAGGCGCCGGTTGTCGCGCACCGCCGACATCACCAGGTTGAAACCGGACGCATTGATGTAGCCGGTCTTGATTCCGTCGGCGCCAGGGTAATTGGCCAGCATGCGGTTGTGGTTGGTCAGCATCTGTCGGCCCAGCAACCATGAACGAGTCGCGAACAGCGGGTAATAGTGCGGGAAATCACGCAGCATCGCCTGGGCGAGGCGCGAGAGGTCCCGTGCCGTCGTAACCTGGTATGTTTCCGGCAGACCCGACGCGTTGCGGAAGACCGTGCTGGTCATTCCAAGCTGGCGCGCCTTTTGCGTCATCAGGCGGGCAAAGGAGTCCTCGTCGCCGCCGACACCTTCGGCCAGCACCACGGCCGCATCGTTGGCGGACCGTGTGATCAGCGCCATGATCGCGTCGCGCACCATCAAGGTGCTGCCGACGGGCGCGCCGATCTTGGATGGCTGCACGCTGCCTGCGCGGATCGAGACGGGCAGGCGGTCGCTCAGCTTGATCTGGCCCGCGTCCAGCGCCCCGAACGTCAGGTACAGCGTCATGATTTTGGTCAGCGACGCCGGATGGCGCAGATCATCGGCGGCATGCGCTTCAAGCTCGCGCCCGCTTTCGGCATCGATGAGCAGCATGGCGTCGCGGCCCACGACGTTGGGATTGGCCGCGACCGGCGCAGGAGCGGGGGCCGCGGCCCGACGCGGCAAGGTGCGCTTGGTATATTGTTTGGCGGGCTTGGCGGCGGGTCGCACGATCTTGCGCGACTGGGCCTCGACCGGCGTTGACAGCAAGGCGAGGGCGAGGGTCAGCGCTGATGCCAGCGCAACAGGGAACAGCCAGACGCCAGCCGTACGCGGCACCAACATGATTTTACAACCCGCTACTACGAAATGACTTGTGACAACGCCTGGGGCGATTGTCAGGATAGGTTAATTGAATTGCTTAGGCGTCGCAATAAGGAAGTCGGCTCAAGGGGTTACGGGCTGCCGCTTTTAAGCCGAAATGGCGCTGCAAGATTGACCGTGGTTGTTTTCCCGGAGGTCGAGATGGTCGGTAGGGTCATCCGGATGCTGATCGGCGCCGTCATGGTGATGGCACCGCCGGCCGTCTTCGCCCAGACGCGCCTCGAGCCCAAGGTCGACAGCCCCCTGACCCGCAGCTTCTACTGGTTTCGCTATGTTGCGGGCACCGACATCCGGGAGCGCTGTGCCGCCGGCGGATTGAATCACATCCGCCTCGTGTACAACGCGATCTGGGACCAGCAGGTCCGTGCCTACGACGTGGCGCTGCAGGGCGCCAACGGGGCGATGCTGGTCACCCGCGTGCTCGCCGATATTGGCAATCTTTCTCATGTCGAGGTGCGGGACTGGAACGGACTGCTGGATCCGTGGCGCGGAAAGCGGGCCGAAAGCCGCCTGGCCGCCGCCGATGTCGCCCGGCTGATGGCGCTGCTGGACGAGAGCGGCGGCTTCGGTCCGCCCCCGGCAGGCCTGGAACTGCCGTCCAACGACTACTGGTGGACGGTCGCGTCCTGCCGCAATGGGCGCTGGGGGTTTGCCGCCTATCACTATCCGACCGACAAGTTCGCGCGCGTGCGCTTCGCCGAGGCGCTGTTTGCCGCCGACAAGACCGGCGTGGCGGTGTCACTGCCCAAGGATCTGCCGCCGGCGATTTTCCGCGGTGATCGGACCCGGCAATGGCGCCTGGCCGTGGGCAAGGACGGGCTGCGCGACTATTGAGCACGTGCCAGCACTGCGTGCGGTACTGGCGACCGGCGCGCGGAATTGCGGTAATATCGGAACCGGTTGGGCCGCGCGGCGTATCGCGTTATGATGGCGCCGTCGCCGACGACACCTTTCCAGCGTCGGCAATGATACCTATGTTCGGTATGTGGTGGAACGATCGTGGCACCGGACGATGTGATGTTGGGCGGATGGCGTAGGCGCGACGCGCAGGGACACCCCTGGCCGACGGGGTCGGTGATGACCGGCGAGCCGCCGCGTCGTGATGGTGATGGCGATGGTGACGGCGGCGATCCGGGGCGCCCGGGCACCGGCACGGTCACGTTGACCAAGCCCAAGACCAAAAAGCCATCGATGTACAAAGTGCTGATGCTCAACGACGACTACACGCCGATGGAGTTCGTCGTCCACGTACTGGAGCGCTTCTTCAGCAAGAGCCGTGAGGAAGCGACCCGCATCATGTTGCATGTCCACCAGAAGGGTGTGGGCATTTGTGGCGTGTACACCTACGAGGTCGCCGAGACCAAGGTGACCCAGGTCATGGATCTGGCGCGCAAGCACCAGCACCCGCTGCAGTGCACGCTGGAAAAGGAGTAGATTTAGGGCGTTTCGGCGCCGGGAGTTGCGAGAATGCTGTCGAAGAACCTGGAACAGAGTCTTCATCGCGCACTTCGCTTGGCGAACGAACGCCGGCATGAATACGCGACTCTCGAACATCTGCTGTTATCGCTGCTGGACGATGCTGACGCGACGGCGGTGTTGAAGGCGTGTGGCGTCGATATCGAGCGCCTGCGTCGGGAACTCGCCCGCTACGTCGACAACGAACTGGCCGGGCTGGTGACCGATAGCGTCGGCGATCCGCAGCCGACCGCCGGCTTCCAGCGCGTCGTGCAGCGTGCTGCCATCCATGTCCAGTCGTCCGGCCGCGAGGAAGTGACGGGCGCCAACGTGCTGGTGGCGATCTTCTCCGAGCGCGAAAGCCATGCCGTCTACTTCCTGCAGCAGCAGGGCATGTCGCGGCTCGATGCTGTGAACTTCATCAGCCACGGTATCGCCAAGACACCGGGGCGTGGCGAAAGCCGTCGCGTGCGTGGCGTCGAAGAGGACACCTCGGGGGCGGAGAAGGTCGTGAAGGACGGTGGCGAGGCGTTGCAGGCCTATTGCGTGGACCTCAACCAGAAGGCCCGCGACGGCAAGATCGATCCCTTGATCGGACGCGAGCTCGAGGTCGAGCGCACGATGCAGATCCTCTGCCGGCGCACCAAGAACAACCCGCTCTATGTTGGTGACCCCGGTGTCGGCAAGACCGCGATCGCCGAAGGTCTGGCGCGCCGCATCGTTGAAGGCAGCGTGCCCGACGTGCTGAAGCCCTGCATCATCTACGCGCTCGACATGGGCGCGCTGCTGGCCGGCA
>DATEIF010000011.1:0-2177 GCA_035279205.1 Vineibacter sp. | reverse complement strand
CCGGCCCGCTAATATCTTTCGGCGCTTCGCGCCGATGCGGGCGAGACGCCCGCGCTCCCAGGAAATTCCGCCTTAGTGCCAAAGATTCGTGCGGGCGAGATCGACGAGCTCGTCGCCGCGGCCGCTGAACACCGCCTTCAGCATGTAGAGCGTGAAGCCCTTGGCCATCTCGGCCGTGACCGTCGGCGGGATCGGCAGTTCCGTGCGCGCCACGACGGCATCGACCAGCACCGGCCCGTTGTGCTTCAGCGCCGCCGCGATGCCGCTCTCGACGTCAGCCGGATCCTCGATCCGGATGCCGCGGATGCCGGCGGCTTCGGCCATCGCCGCGAAGTTCGGATTCTTCAGTTCGGTGCCGGTGGGCAGGAATCCAGTGGATTTCTGCTCGACCTCGATGAAGCCCAGCGCGCCGTTGTTGAAGACCACGATCTTCGCCGGCAGGCCGAGCTGCGGCAGGCTGAGCAGGTCGCCCATCAGCATGGTGAAGCCGCCGTCGCCCGACAGCGAGATCACCTGGCGCTTCGGGAACGCCGCCTGCGCGCCGATGGCCTGCGCCATCGCATTGGCCATCGAGCCGTGCCAGAACGATCCCATCAGTCGCCGTTTGCCGTTCATCGCCAGGTAGCGCGCCGCCCACACCGTGGGCAGGCCGACATCGCAGGTGAAGACGGCATCGTCGGCGGCCAGGTCGCTGATGGCCTTGGCGATCTGCTGCGGATGGATGGGCCGCTTGCCGGGTTTGCCGATGGCGAGCTGGTCGAGGTCGCGCCGGGTGCGCTGATAGTGGGCGACAGCCCGATCGAGATGGGCGCGGTCGCGCTTCTCGGTCAGCAGGGGCAGCAGGGCCTCGATCGTGGCACGCACGTCGCCGACCAGCCCGAGATCGACGGCCGTGCGCCGGCCGATCTGCTCGGGGCGGATATCGATCTGTGCGGTGCGAACGGCTTTGCCCCTGGGATAGAACTGGCGATAGGGGAAGTCAGTGCCCAGCATCAGCAGGATGTCGCAATCGAGCATGGCATAGTAGCCGGACGAAAAGCCGATCAGTCCGGTCATGCCGACATCGTAGGGATTGTTCCCCTCGACATGCTCCTTGCCCCTCATGGCATGCACCATCGGCGCCTTCAGCCGCTCGCCCAGAGCCAGCAGCGCATCGTGCGCGCCCTGGCACCCGGAGCCGCACAGCAGGGTCACGCGGGCATCGCTGTTGAGCAGCGCGGCGAGCTGCTCGAGCTGATCGCGTGCGGGCACAACGACGGGCTGCCGCGGCAGCAGGCCGGCAGGCTTGGGCGGCGGCGCGTCCTGTGCCGGCTGAAGCGCGACGTCGCCGGGCAACACGATCACCGAGACACCGCGGCGGCCGACGGCTTCGCGCAGGGCGACTTCCAGCACGCGCGGCATCTGCACGGGGCTGCCGACCAGTTCGCAGTAGTGGCTGCACTCGCGGAACAGGTCCTGCGGATGGGTCTCCTGGAAATAGCCCGAGCCGATTTCAGCCGAAGGGATGTGGGCGGCAATCGCCAGCACCGGCACCCGCGAGCGATGGCAGTCGAACAGGCCGTTGATCAGGTGCAGGTTGCCCGGGCCGCAACTGCCGGCGCAGACCGCCAGCGCGCCGGTCAGGTGGGCCTCGGCCCCGGCAGCGAAGGCGGCGACCTCTTCGTGGCGCACATGCACCCACTCGATCTTGCCCTGCCGGCGCAGCGCATCGGTCAAGCCGTTCAGGCTGTCACCGACGACACCATAGATCCTCTTGACGCCGGCGGCGGCGAGGGTAGCGGCGAATTGATCAGCGACAGTTTCCGACATCGCGCATGCTCCAGATCAAGATGGCTCGCCGTTATCGGGCATCCGTGGGACTCTCCTGCCAACGCCGGTTCCTGTCGAGGGGCGAGAGGTCAGGCACGATGCGCTTCAGTTCCATGGTATGTTGTCTCATTCGATGACGGTGGGGCACGATCACCCTCATGCGCGTGTGGCGATGCAGCCGGGGTCTGTTGATGGAACGCGGCCCCAGTTCGGCCGCTGTGGTGGAGTCCCTGCTGTCAATATCGCGTCGTGCGTGGCCTGAGCGGCCTGCTGACTACTGGTTGCTCGATGCGCAAGGCGGGGTGGTCGAGCGTTTCGAGGTCACGGCTAACAGCCTCGACGATGAGCTCGCTGCCGCGCTGTTCGTG
>DATEIF010000010.1:0-10715 GCA_035279205.1 Vineibacter sp. | reverse complement strand
GTTCCTGGTCGAGCCACAGGCGGGCGTAGATCGGGCCCGGCCGCACGGCGCCGGCGCGCAGCTCGCCGTCGTAGTTCTTCACCCACGGCCACCACGCCGTGTAGATGTAGGGCGTCGGCAGCCAGAGATAGGGTGCCTTGTCGAGGATCTCGCGCGTCATCTCCTTCAGCATTTCTTGGCGCTTCTCCTCGTCGCGCGTGCGATAGACCTCGTCCATCTTCTTGTCGAAGGCCGGATCGGACCACCCCGACGGGTTCCATTGCTGGCCTGTCGTGAAGCTCTTGCGGATGGTGGTGGTCGGGTTGGTGTGGCCGTTGTTCATGAAGTAGCCGGCCGTCATGGTGCGCGAGGTCATGGCCGACAGGAACGCGGCATACTCCATGGGCTGGATCTCGAGCTTGACGCCGACCTGCTCGAGATAGGCCGCGACCAGCGGCAACAGCTCCATGTGGTCGGGACTGCAGGAGCAAACCTGGACCTTGAAGCTGAAGTTCTTGGGGACGCCGGCTTCATCCAGCAGCTTGCGTGCCTTCTTGGGGTCGTAGGTGAAGAGTTCCTTGATCGAGGCCGGCATCTTCTCGAGCGGCTCGAAATAGCCGATGTAGTCCGGGTGCATCGGGTAGGCGAACAGCTCGGCATTGCCGGCATAATAGGCGCTGACGATCTCCTGCTTGTTGACCGCCATATTGAGCGCCCGGCGCACGCGCACGTCGTCGAACGGCTTCTGGTTGACGAGAAATGACATGAAGGTGCCGCTCATGTTGAGCCAGCGCGACCATTTCAGCTGCGGTGCGCTCTTCTTCAGGCTCTCGACATTCTGCCAGCGGATGTACTCCAGCAGGTCGAGCTTGCCGGTGCGCAGCGCCGCGATGTTGGTCGCCTCATCCTTGATCGTGCGATAGACCACCTTGTCGACGAACGGCAGCTTGTACTCGACACCGCCGATCTTGTCCTTGTCCCAATAGTTCGGGTTCTTGGTGTAGGTGTTGGAGTTGCCGGCCACGAAGTCGGTCAGCATGAAGGGACCAGTGCCGTTGGCGTTCTTCCAGTTGGCAATACCGGCCTCGACCACCTCGCGCGGATAGATGCCCGAGAAATAGCCCCAGCCGAAGCGGTAATCCCACTCGGCGAAGAATTCCTTGAAGGTGATGGTGACAGTATGGCTGTCGGTCGCCTCGACCTTCTCGACATGGTCGAAGTAGCTCACGATCTTCTTGGGGCTCTTGTCGAGGCGGGTGTAGGCGTACACGACGTCGTCAGCCACCAGCTCGCGGCTTTTCATTACGCCCGGTTTCTCGGGGAACATGATACCTTTGCGCAACTTGATCTCGATGCGCAGCGGGTTGTCTTTCCATTGCCAACTCTCGGCCAGCTCGCCGCGCGTGCCGTCGCTGGGCAGCCACGCGTCGGCGTAGAAGGCATGCTTGCCGCCCGCCTTCTTGCTCTTCGACAGGTCGGCGGCGAACAGCTGCTCGTAGAACTGGCCGCTGTCGTGATTGGATTTCCAGTTCCAGTCGGCCGGATCCCACGACAGCGCCGACAGGGTCACATAGACCGTGCCGACCTCCAGCGTGCCGCCATATTGCGGCTTGTCGTTGCCCTGCGCGTATGCCGCCGGCTGCCCCATCAGCAATCCGGCGCTGAGCGCGATGGCGCCCAGCGTTCGATCCCAACGAATCTTCATGTCACCCTCCCTTTGTCGTTTCAGTAGCCCATCTTCTTTTTGAGTTCCTGGTCGATCCAGATGCGGGCGTAGATCGGGCCCGGTCGCAATGTCCCGGCACTCACCTCGCCGCCGTAGTTCATTACCCACGGCCACCAGGCGGCAAAGGTATACGGCGTTGGCAGCCAGATGTACGGCGCTTGGGCGACGATCTCGGCCGTCAGCTCGCGGAGAACCTCGATGCGCGTTTCCTCGTCCTGCGTCCGGTATACTTGCATCATCTTGGCGTCGATCTTGGGATCTGAGTACATCGATGGATTATAGGTCTGCCCGGTGACGAAGCTTTTGCGTATGCTGGTCGTCGGATTGGAGTGGGTGCTGTTCATCAGATAGCCGGCCGCGTGCGTCTTCGTCGTCAAGGCTGACAGGAAGGCGGCGTACTCCATGGGCTGCAACTCGACCTTGACGCCGATCTGCGAGAGGTAGGCTACGATCAGCGGCGCCAACTCGGTATGGTCCGCCGAGCAGGAGCAGTACTGCACCTTGAAGCGGAAGCCGTTGGGATAGCCGGCCTCGGCCAGCAGTTTCTTCGCTTTGGTCGGGTCATAGATGTACACTTGCTGCGCAGCCGGCGGCAGCTTCTCGAGGGGCTCGAAGTAGCCTGCCCAATCGGGATACATGGGGTAGGCATGCATCTCGGCGTGGCCCATGTAGTGCGCTGCGATGATCTCCTTCTTGTTGATCGCCATATTCAGCGCCCATCGCACGCGCACATCGTCGAACGGCTTGGTGTCGGTACGCAGCGCCACGAACGAGCCAGCGGGGGCCAGGCGCCGGCTGATCTTGAGTTGCGGCGCGCTTTTCCTGATCTCCTCGATGACGCGCCCACTGATGAACTCCAGCAGGTCGATCTTGCCGGTGCGCAGCGCGGCATACATGGTCGCCTCATCCCGGATCGTGCGGTAGACCAGCTTGTCGAGAAACGGGATCTTGTACGCCTGCCCATCGATCGTCTCCTTGTCCCAGTAGATGGGATTTTTGGAGTACGTGTTGGAACTGCCTTGCACGAAGTCCGTGAGCATGAACGGGCCGCTGCCATTGACGTTTTTCCAGTTGCCGGCGCCAGCGTCGATCACCTCCTTCGGCGTCACGACCGAGTACGCGCCCCAGGCCAGGCGATAGTCCCACTCGGCGTTGTATTCCTTGAAGTAGTAGACGACGGTGTACTTGTCCCGGGCCTCGACCCGGTCGACGAAGTCGAAGTAGGTGGGGATGATCTTCGGGCTCGACCGCAACCGGTTGAAGCTGAACGCCACGTCGTCAGCCACGAGTTCGCGCTCCGGCATAACGCCCGGCTTGGCGGGGAACTTCACCCCCTTGCGTAGCGTGAAAACGACTGACAGCGGGTTCTGCATCACCTCCCACGACTCGGCAATCTCACCGCGCTGTGCGTCCGTTGGCAGGTAGGAGTCGATGGCGAACGGATACCTGCCGCCCTTGCGCACGCTCTTATCGAGATCGCCAGCGACGAGCTGCTCGTAGAACTGGCCGGTGTCATGGTTCAGCTTCCAGTTCCAGTCATATGGATCCCACGACAGTGCCGACAGTGTCACGCCTATGACGAGCGTGTCACCATACTGCGGCTTGCCGCTGGTCTGCGCGTGCAACGCGGGCTGCCCGATCAGCAACCCGGCGCCCAGCGCCATGGCACCGAGGGCGCGACTCCAACCCATCCTCATGTCACCCTCCAAGGTCACAGTGTCATGGGTCTCTGCCGGCGCGCTCTTGGGCGCGCTTCGGCAAGGATGGCGTCGAGGGGTCAGTATCCCATCTTCTTTTTCAGCTCTTGGTCGATCCAGATGCGGGCATAGATCGGGCCGGGCCGGATCGACCCCACGCTCAGCTCGCCGCCGTAGTTCTTCACCCATGGCCACCAGGCTGCGAAGGTATAGGGCGTCGGCAGCCAGATATAGGGCGCCTGGCCCACGATCTCGGCCGTCAGCTCGCGCAACATTTCCATGCGCTTCTCTTCGTCCGGCGTGCGGAAGACCTCGTCCATCCTGGTGTCGACCTTGGGGTCGGCATACATCGATGCGTTCCAGGTCTGGCCGGTGACGAAGTTCTTGCGGATGCTGGTCGTCGGATTGTTGTGGCTGTTGTTCATCAGATAGGCCGCGGCGTGCTTCTTCGTCGTCATGGCCGACAGGAACGCGGCATATTCCATCGGCTGCAGTTCGATCTTCACGCCGATCTGCTCGAGATAGGCCACCAGCAGCGGTGCGAGCTCGGTGTGATCGGGCGAGCAGGCGCAGTACTGCATCTTGACCGTGAAGCCCTTGGGGTAGCCGGCCTCGGCCAGCAGCTTCTTGGCCTTGGCCGGATCGTAGGCGTACATCTCCTGCGCTGCCGGCGGCAGCTTCTCGAGCGGGTCGAAGTAGCCTGTCCAGTCCGGATGCATCGGGAAGGCGTGCAGCTCGGCATGGCCCTGGTAGTGGGCGGCGATGACCTCCTTCTTGTTGATGGCGAGGTTCATCGCCCGGCGTACGCGTACGTCGTCGAACGGCTTGGTGTCGGTGCGCAGTGCCACATACTGGCCCAGGAAGGAAAGCCGCTTGGACCATTGCAGGTTGGGACTGCTCTTCTTGATTTCATCGACACTGCGCGCCTGGATTGCTTCCAGGATGTCGATCTTGGCGCTGCGCAGGGCGGCGTGTTGCGTCGCTTCGTCCTTGATGGTGCGGTAGATCAGCTTGTCGACGAACGGGATCTTGTAGGCCTGCCCGCCGATGGTCTCCTTGTCCCAATAGATCGGGTTCTTGGCGTAGGTGTTGGAGTTGCCCTGCACAAAGTCGGCGAGCGTGAACGGGCCGGTGCCGTTGACGTTCTTCCAGTTGCCGGCGCCGGCGTCGACGACTTCCTTCGGCGTCACCGGCGTGTAGAAGCCCCAGGCCAGGCGATAATCCCACTCGGCGTTGTATTCCTTGAAATAGTAGACGACGGTGTACTTGTCCTTGGCCTCGACGCGGTCGACGAAGTCGAAATAGGTCGGGATCGCCTTGGCGCTGGAACGCAGCCGGTTGAAGCTGAAGACGACGTCCTCGGCCGTCATTTCGCGCTCAGGCATCACACCCGGCTTCTCCGGGAACATGATGCCTTTGCGCAGCGTGAAGACCACCGACAACGGATCCTGCACCATCTGCCACTTTTCGGCGAGCTCGCCGCGTTGCGCGCCTGGCGGCAGGTAGGAGTCGATGGTGAAGGCATACTTGCCGCCCTTGCGCACGCTTTTGTCGAGGTCGCCGGCGATGAGCTGCTCGTAGAACTGGCTGGTGTCGTGGTTCAGCTTCCAGTTCCAGTCATGCGGGTCCCACGACAGTGCCGACAGCGTGGCAAACATGGTGGCGATTTCCAGCGTGCCGCCGTATTGCGGCTTGGCCGGCGTCTGCGCCATCGCCGTGCCGCCCAGCGCCAGCGCCAGCGCGCCGGCCATCAACCCTTTGCCCAAATCCATCATTTCACCCCTCCGATCATTATCTTCCTCCCCAGCTTCGCTGGGGAGGTGCCCCGAAGGGGCGGAGGGGAGCCGTGGTGATCTTGGCAACTGAGACCACGTCGACTCCCCCTCCGGCCTTCGGCCACCTCCCCCACTGACGTGGGGGAGGGAATCTCTCAGCGGCTGCCGCGCATGCGCGGATCGAGCAGATCGCGCAGGGCATCGCCGAACATGTTGGTGGCGTAAACGACCACGGTCAGGCACAGGCCGGGCGCCAGCGCCAGCCAAGGTCCCTGGTACATGAAGGTGCGGCCGGCGCCCGACAGCATGCCGCCCCAGGTCGGCGCCGGCGGCGGCACGCCCAGGCCCAGGAACGACAGTCCCGACTCGACCAGGATCACCACGCCCAGCCGGGTGGTGAACAGCACGATCACCGGCGGCATCACGTTGGGCAGGATGTGGCGCCACAGGATGCGGAAGGTCGAGGCGCCGGTCGATTGCGCGGCATGCACGTACATGTTCTCGCGTACCGAGACCACGGCGCTGCGGATGATACGCGATCCAGCGATGCCCAGCAGCAGGCCGAGGGTGCCGATGATCTGCGGCATGCCCGGGCCCAGCACCGAGACCACCACGATCAGGATGATCAGGTCGGGGAAGCTCATCCAGGCATCGACGAAGCGCTGGGTGATCATGTCGAACTTGCCGCCGAGATAGCCGGTGAGGATGCCCAGCACGACCGAGATGATCGTCGCCAGCCCGGCGGCGCAGAAGCCGATGATCACCGACAGCTGCGCGCCGTACAGGCAGCGCGAGAACATGTCGCGGCCCAGATTGTCGGTGCCGAACGGGTACTGCAGCGACGGCGGCTTCAGTCGGTTGAGCGGGCTGATCTGGTTCATGCCATAGGGCGCCAGCACGTCGGCGAAGATGCCGCAGACCAGGAACAGCACGAAGATGGCGGCACACACGGCGCCCAGCGGCTTCTCGCGCACCAGCCGGATGGTGAAACGGACGAAGGGACCGCGCTTGCGGCGCGGCGCCGTCGGGATGGTGGTATCGGCGATGCTGGCCATCAGCGGTACCTCACCTTGGGATCCAGAACGCCGTAGCTGAGATCGACGATCAGGTTGATGACCATCACCGCCACGCCCACGATCAGGAACACGCCGGTGATGATCGGGTAGTCGCGCTGGCTCACGGCATCCAGCAGCAGCAGGCCCATGCCGGGGATGACGAAGATCTGCTCCAGGATGACGGCGCCGCCGATCAGCAGCGGCGCCTGCAGGCCGATCAGGGTCACCACCGGGATCAGCGCGTTGCGCAGTGCGTGGCGCACCACCACCAGCCGTTCGTCCAGCCCCTTGGCCCAGGCGGTGCGCACATAGTCCTGGCGCAGCACCTCCAGCATCATGGTGCGCGTCAACCGCATGGTGACGGCCGACAAGGCGCAGCCCAGGATGATGGCGGGGATCGCCATCTGCCCCAGGTTGCGCAGCGGATCCTGGCTGAACGGCACGAACTTCACGTCGGGCGACCAGCCCCACCAGATCGATGGGAACACCATCACCATCGTGCCGACCCAGAAGCTGGGCACCGACAGCATCAGGATGGAGAACGAGCGCGCGACATAGTCGCCGGCGGTGTCCTGGCGGATCGCCGAGTACACGCCGATCGGGATCGCCACGGCCAGCGCCACCAGCAGGGCCAGGAAGCCGAGCTCGAAGGTGATCGGCAGGCGCACCAGCAGGTGCTCGGCCACCGGCGTGTTCTGCCACAGCGATTTGCCGAAATCGCCCTGGAACAGGATGGCGTAGATCCAGCGGAAGTACTGCAGGTACATCGGCTGATCCAGCCCCAGCGCCGCCTCCAGCTGATCGCGTGACTTCTTGCCGGCGCTGATGTCGTTGGACGACAGCATCAGGTCGATGATGTCGCCGGGGATCAGTCGCACGGTGACGAACACGATGACGCTGGCGAAGAACAGGGTCGGGATCAGCGCCAGCAGACGGCGTGCGATGTACGCCTGCATGTCAGTCGGCCTCCGCTGTAAGCTTTGGACCGCGCGCGTCCACGCGCGCATTCGGTCGGAGCGGAGCGGAGACCGAAATAGGCTCGGCGCTGCGCGATGCGCGCGTGGACGTGCGCGGTCCGAAAGTGGCGCGTTCCTGCTGGCCCTTCGACTCCGCCGCCGCTGCGTTGCGTTGAGCCGCCATCGCCGCCAGCATGTGATCGCACGACGCTGCCAGCAGCTGGCGGCCGATGCGCTCGGCGCTGTCGGCATCGCCATTCTTGATGGCCCGCAGCAGGTCGCCCCACAGGCGGGCCGATTGCTGGCGCCGGGCGCGGCTCGTGAAATCGAGCGGCGTCTCGTGCCAGGCCATGCGCCACAGGGCTCGGCCCTTGAGTTCTTCCAGCATCCGGATCAGGGGCCGGTTGCTGCTGCTGCAGATGATGACTTCCTGCGCCTCCAGCGCGAGCTTGGCGTGCTCCAGCGGTGAGATGTCCATGGCCTCGGCCGACCGGCGCAGGCGCGCGACTTGCGCCGCCAGGCGCTCGACCAGGTCAGGCGCCGCCTGTTCGATGGCCTGGCGCGCCGCCAGCCCCAGCAGTGCGCCGCGCACCCTGAAGATGCCGGCGAGATCCGCCGGATCGAAGACGCGCACCCGCGCGCCGTGGCGCGGTACGATCTCCACGAAGCCGCGACGCTCCAGGATGCGAAACGCCTCGCGCACAGGACCGCGGCTGACCTGATAATGCTCGGCGAATTTCTCTTCCTTCAGCCGGCTGCCGGGCGGGCAGTCGCCGTTCATGATCATGTGGCCGAGATGATCGGCGATCTGTTGCGGCAGGGGCAGGGCGCAGATCGGCGGGCCGCTCTCGCTGCTGCCGGCGGCGGATGCTGGTGTTGTCGCAAGGCGATCGAGAGCCGCGCCTGACCGGCGCAGCGACGCTGAGTCCATTTTTCCTCCCGATGCGCGCTTCTTGTCGGCGCTCTCATTCGGCGGCGTCATTTGCGAAGTTGGGTCAAAAATTGTCAACAAAAAACAAACTGCGGTATCGATGGGCGCAACCGGCCCGCGTGTTTCGCGCCGCGCGAGCGAATGCAGTCGTGCAGGGAAGCCCTTCGCCGGAGTCGATTGACCGCGTTCGCCGCGATCGCGATTCTGGCCGCCGCGTCCGAACCTGATGAGAGGATTTCCCGTGCCCGACTCCGCCGCGCCACACGACGACGCGTTGCCGCTCGCCGGCGTGCGGGTGCTGGATATCAGCTCGTTCATCGCCGCGCCCGCGGCGGCCACGGTGCTGGGCGACTGGGGCGCCGACGTCATCAAGATCGAGGGCCCCGACGGCGATCCCAACCGGCAGATGGTGCAGGGCTCGGTGAGCTATCCCAAGAGCCCGATCAACTATGCCTGGCACCTCGACAGCCGCAACAAGCGCTCGGTCGTGCTCGACCTGAAGCAGTCCGCGGCGCGCACTGCGCTCGATCGGCTGATCGCGATCTCGGATGTGCTGATCTGCAACTTTCCGCCCGTGGTGCGCGAGCGCCTGCGATTGCGCTACGAGGATGTGAAGGCGGTCAATCCGCGCCTGATCTACGCCTCGCTGACCGGCTACGGCGAGACCGGCCCCGATCGCGACCGGCCGGGCTTCGACGCCACCGCCTATTTCGCGCGCTCCGGCCTGTTCGACGCGCAGCGCTACGAAGGCGGCCCGCCGGGTACCGCGGTGCCGGCGCAGGGCGATCGCGCCACCGCCATGGGGCTGGTGTCGGCGATCCTCATGGCCTTGATGCGCCGCGACAAGACCGGCAAGGGCAGTTGGGTCGGCACGTCGCTGCTGGCCAACGGCATCTGGTCGTGCGGAGTCGTGGCGCAGGCGGCGCTGGTCGGCGCCTTCCTGCCGCCGCGGCCGCCACGCGAGCGCCCGCGCAGCGCGTTGGGCAATCTTTATCGCACGCGCGATGATCGCTGGATCCAGCTCGTGATCGTGCGCGAGGACAAGCTGTGGCCCGCGCTCTGCCGTGTGCTGGGCCTGCCCGAGCTGGAGAAGGATGCGCGCTTCGTCACGACCGAGGCCCGCCGGGCACGCGCGGCCGAGCTGGCGGCGCTGTTCAGTGATGTCTTCGCCACGCGCGACTACGCCGACTGGTGCGTCGCGCTGGCCGCTGCCGACGTGACGTTCGGCGTGATCAGCCGGCCGCAGGATCTGCCCGACGATGAGCAGGCCGTCCATGCCGGCGCCATCGTCGAGGCTGCCAATCCCGACATGCCGCGCACCATCGGCAACCCGATCCGGCTCGACTTCGCGCAGCCGCGCATCGCCGGGCCCGGCCCTGCGCTGGGCCAGCACACCGACGAGGTGCTACGCGAGGCAGGCCTGTCGGTCGAGGAGATCGCGGCGTTGCAATCGCCATCCCGAGCGTAGGGGAGGAGCGCGCGTGAGCGACGACACGGCACTGGACGACGAACTGCCGCTGGCCGGCCTCACCGTGCTCGACGTCAGCTCCTTCATCGCCGCGCCGGCGGCGGCGGTCGTGCTGGCCGATTTCGGCGCCGACGTCATCAAGGTCGAGCCGCCGGGCGCCGGCGATCCGCATCGCAACAGCTGGCAGAATCCCAACTACCCACGCCTCGACGTCAACTTCGTCTGGCAACTCGATGGCCGGCACAAGCGCTCGGTGGCGCTCGACCTCAAGCACCCCGAGGGCCGCGCCACGTTCGACCGCCTGGTGGCACGTGCCGACGTGATGATCGTGAACTTTCCGCTGCCGGTGCGCGAACGTCTGCGGCTGCGCTTCGAGGACGTCGCGGCGGTCAACCCGCGCCTGGTCTACGCCTCGCTCACCGGCTACGGCGAGAGCGGGCCGGATCGCGACATGCCGGGCTTCGACGTCAATGCCTACTTCGGCCGCGCCGGCATCCTCGATGCCCAGCGCTATGAAGATGGGCCGCCCGGGTTTTCGCTGCCGGCCCAGGGCGATCGCTGCGCCGCCATGACCATCGTCAGCGCCATCCTGCTCGGGCTGCGCCGGCGCGATCGCACCGGCAAGGGCGGCTGGGTCGGCACCTCGCTCTATGCCAACGGCGTGTGGTCGAACGGCACCCTGGCGCAGGCCGCCCTGGTCGGCGGCTTCATCACGCCGCGGCCGCCGCGCAGCCGCCCGCGCAATGCGCTCGCCAACATCTACCGCACCCGCGACGATCGTTGGGTCCAGCTCACCCTGGTGCGGGAGGACAAGGGATGGCCGCCGCTCTGCCAGGCGCTGGAGCGTGCCGATCTGCCGGCCGATCCGCGTTTCGCCACGCAGGCGGCGCGTCGTGCCAACAGCGCGGCGCTGACCGCCATCCTTGATGCCGCTTTCGCGCTGCACGACTGGCCCCACTGGCGGCAGGTCCTGCGCGCGCACGGCGTGACCTTCGGCGTGATCGAACGGCTACAGGACTTGCCGGACGACCCCCAGGCCCGGCATGCAGGTATCATATCAGAAACCAAGTCACCGGACGTGCCGCGCACCATCAATAACCCGGTGCGTCTGGGCTTCGCGCAGCCGCG
>DATEIF010000009.1:0-2355 GCA_035279205.1 Vineibacter sp. | reverse complement strand
CGCGTCATGAAGCGCGCCGTGGCGCACCTCATTCCGTACATCGAGCAAAGCAAAGGGCCCTCCGGCGGCCAGCGCGCCAATGGGCGGATCGTGCTCGCGACCGTCAAGGGCGACGTGCACGACATCGGCAAGAACATCGTGTCGGTGGTGCTCCAGTGCAATAACTTCGAAGTGGTCAACATGGGCGTGATGGTCCCGTGCAACGAGATCCTGGCCAAGGCCAAGGTCGAGGGCGCGGACATCGTCGGGTTGTCGGGCCTGATCACGCCGTCGCTTGAAGAGATGGCTTATGTCGCCTCGGAGATGCAGCGCGACGACTACTTCCGCGTGAAGAAGATCCCGCTGCTGATCGGCGGCGCCACCACCTCGCGCGTGCATACCGCGGTCAAGATCGCGCCCAACTACGAAGGCCCGGTGGTGTACGTGCCGGATGCCTCGCGCTCGGTCAGCGTGGCGTCGAGCCTGCTGTCGGATGAAGGCGCGGCCAAGTACCTGGACGATCTGAAGACCGACTACGACCGCATCCGCACCCAGCACGCCAACAAGAAGGCCACGCCGATGGTGACGCTGGCGCAGGCGCGCGCCAACAAGACCCCGATCGACTGGAGCAGCTACGTGCCGCCCAGGCCCAAGTTCATCGGCCGGCGCGTGTTCCGCAACTACGACCTGGCGGAACTGGCCAACTACATCGACTGGGGCCCGTTCTTCCAGACCTGGGACCTGGCCGGCAAATTCCCCGACATCCTCAATGACGAGATCGTCGGCGAGTCGGCGCGCAAGGTGTTCTCGGACGGCAAGGCGATGTTGTCGCGCGTGATCCAGGGCCGCTGGCTGACCGCCAACGGCGTGATCGCGCTGCTGCCGGCCAATACCGTTAACGATGACGATATCGAGATCTACACCGACGAGACCCGCAGCAAGGTCGCGCTGACCTGGCACAACCTGCGCCAGCAGAGCGAGCGTCCGGTGGTGGATGGCGTGCGCCGCCCCAACCGTTGCCTGGCGGACTTCGTGGCACCGAAGGACAGCGGCATTGTCGATTACGTCGGCCTGTTCGCCGTGACCGCGGGCCTGGGCGTGGAGAAGAAGGAAGCGCAGTTCGAAGCCGACCATGACGACTACAGCGCGATCATGCTCAAGGCGCTGGCCGACCGCTTCGCCGAAGGCTTTGCCGAGTGCCTGCACGAACGCGTGCGCAAGGACTTGTGGGGCTATGACGCCGGCGAGCAGCTCACCAACGAGCAGCTGATCGCCGAGTCGTACCGCGGCATCCGCCCGGCGCCTGGCTATCCGGCGTGCCCGGAGCACACCGTCAAGGGCCCGATGTTCGAGTTCCTCGACGCGCCCGAGATCGGCATGGGCATCACCGAGTCGCTGGCGATGACGCCGGCCGCATCGGTGAGCGGCTTCTACCTGGCGCATCCGCAGTCGACCTACTTCACCATCGGCAAGATCGGCCAGGACCAGCTCGACGACATGGCGGCGCGCCGCCACGAGGACCGCGCCACGCTGGAGCGCGCGCTGGCGCCCAACCTGTAACCGGGTGCGACGGCAGGGCGGCAGGGGCGGCGCCATGGCCCCGCCGCCAGCCCGTTGATGCAACAGGGAAAACCACTGCAGGCGGCCGGCAAAGCCGTGCCGGGGCGATGTGCCAGGCGCCTCACAACTCCTTACAGAGCCTTTCAACTCCTCACAGACCGGCGCGGTCCGGCTCCCTAGACTGAGGGCTCGATACACGCAATCACCAGCGTGATCACCGCGGCGAATGTTTCGCCGCGGGGCATCCTGAAAGGAGTCTGTCCATGAAGAAACTGCTGCTCTCCCTGTCCGCTCTGTCGATCGCCGCCGCTTCCTCGCTGGCCATGGCCCAAGGCACCGGCGTTTCCGTTGGCACGAAGGCCGACGTCGGCGCATCGGTGACCACACCCTCTCCCGCCGCTGCAGCGCAGGGCGGCCTGAACACTGCCGGCAGCGCCGCCACGGGTGCCGCAGGCGCGGCCGAAAAGGGTCTGTCGACCGCGGGCGCGGCGACCAGCAAGGGCCTGTCGGCAGCAGGTTCCGCGGCTGACAAGGGCCTGTCCACCGCCGGCGCGGCGGTCGACAAGAGTGCCGGCACCGCTGCCGACGCCACCGGCGGCGCCGCGGCAGACGCCGGCAGCAAGGCCAAGCATGGCAAGCACACCGCCAAGTCGACCAAGAAGGCCAAGACCGACGCGAGCGTGGGCGTCAGCGCCGGTGCTGACGCAGGTGCCAAGGCGCAGTAACGTGCTGCTGCGCTAATCCACAGTCACTGGCCATTGGCAACTAGCCTCGTGCCGGTGCCGGCGGCGCCAGGGCCCTCCAGGAAGTTTCAGT
>DATEIF010000008.1:0-6421 GCA_035279205.1 Vineibacter sp. | reverse complement strand
CACCGCCGTCGATGGCATGCAGCATGGCTTCCGGGTGATCGTTCCCCGGGAATGTGTTGCCGATCGCCACCCCGAGCCGCACGCAGCGAACCTGTTCGACATCAACGCCAAGTACGGCGACGTCGTCTCGCTGGCGGACGTGATGTCCTATATCGAGAGCCTTTAGGTCAAGGCGCCACTCTCCTGCAGTGCCTCGACTGCCTGCGGGGATAGCCCGCAGATCGTTGTCAGGATATCGACGGTCGACTGGCCCAGCTGCGGACCGGCGCGGGTGGCAACCGGCGGCGTGCGACTCAGGCTGAACTGCGGTCCGCGGATGACGCCCTCGCCGATCTCCGATGCGGTGATGGTCTGGAAATAGGCCTGGTGATGCAGGTCGGGATCCTGTGCAAGGTCCTGCGACGTGGCGACGACATGGGCCGATACGCCGGCAGCCTGCAGCGCGGCTTCGACATCCGATGCGGCCCGGCCGCTGGTCCAGTCGCCGATCAGCCGGTCGATCTCCGCACGGGCGCGCAGCCGCCGGATCAGCGTATCGAATTTGCGTTCGAGCAGGCTGCCGCCGATGACCGCGCGCAAGGCATGCCACGATGCATCGTCCGACGCATCGATCGCGACCCAGCGGTCATCGCCGGCGCAAGGGTAGACTCCGGCCGGGCAGCACAACGGTGAGCCTGCATCGCCACGGCGCTGGGGCACGTGGCCGTTGGCGGCGAACGCGTAGTAGGCCGGCAGCAGGAACTGCAGGCCGCATTCGGCCTGCGCGGCATCGATATGACAGCCGCGACCGGTGGTCCGACGGCGATGCAACGCGGCCAGCACGGTGGAGACGATGAAGCGCGGCGTGACCGAGTCGGTCCATGGTCCGTAAGGTCCGGCTGGCGCGCGGTCGGGCCAGCCCAGCAGGTTGGTGGCGCCGGCAAAGGCCGCACCGGTCGTGCCGGTGCCGCTTGTGCCGGTGGCCTCGGGGCCTGTGCGGCCCAGCAGCGATGTCGACACCATGATCAGCCCGGGGTTCCGCTCCACCAATGTGGCGTATGAAAAGCCCAGACTGTCGATGACGCCGGCGGCGAAGCTCTCGACGAACACGTCGGCCCACGCCAGCAGCCGGGTCAGGATCTCGCGGCCCTGCGGGTGCTTGGCGTCCACAACGATGCCGCGCTTGCCGGCATTGATCGCATGGTGGCTGAGCGACCGGTTGATGCCGATCTGGCCATCCTTGAACGGGCCCAGCGTGCGCAGCGGATCACGCCTGACGCTGCTCTCGACCTTCACCACGTCGGCGCCGAGATCGGCCAGATAGCGTGCGCTTTCCGGCCCCACCATCAGCCAGCCCATGTCGACGACCTTGAGTCCTGCCAGCGGCGTGCGCATCAGATCACTCCATGAACGAACAGGGCCTGGATTTCGGCGCCTGACAGGCCGAGGTCACCTGACAGGATTTCCATCGAGTGCTCTGACAGGCGCGGCGCGGGCCGCCGCGTCTCGATGCTGTAGTCGGAGAATTGTATGAAACGCGCCGGGATATCGATGGCACGGCCATCGGGGCTGACGGTCGTCGAGGTGAACAGCCCGCGTTCGCGGAACTGCGGCGAGGCCGCGATGTCCGCCATGGTGTTCACGGGTGCGGCCATGAACTTGTAGGCGCGCGCGGTAGCCGCGAGCTGCTGCTTCGTGCGGGTGCGGCACAGCCGGCTTACCGCGTCGACCAGTGCGTCGATCGGCGCGCGCGATGCCGGGCTGGCCGCCGCCGAGCGGCCGAAAGCCTGCCAGGCCGCATCGGCGTATTCCGGCGCCAGTTCTCCTTCATCGATCGCCCATTTGACCATCTGGCGTGTCATCGGCAGGAACGCGGCGCCAAAGACGATCGACATCACCATGTAGCCATCAGCGCAGGTGTACATGCCGGGGACCGAACGCACACCGCTCAGGCCGGCACCCGTGGTCGCCGAGCGCACCGGCAGTGTGTCGCCGGCGAAGCCGGCGATGACGCGGCTCAGCCCGCTGGCGATCGCTGCGGTCCGGGCCGAGACATCGGCGGCCTGGCCTCTGCCGTCGCAGTCGCGTGCGGCAAGAGCGGCCAGAGCCGCAACGGCGCTTTCGGCGCCGGCCTCCATCATCGCCTGCGGCACCGGAAAGAAGAGGGGCGGCCGGCCCGGCTCACCGGCCAACGCCGGGGCGCCGCTCGCGGCCATCAGCGCCAGATCCGAACTGCGGTAATGCGCTTTCGGCCCATCCTTGGAGAAGGACGTGATCTGGGCGTGGATGAGCGTCTGTGGCAGCCCACAGCCGGCGAGCACGGAGGTGCCGCCCGGCGGCAGCTCTTCCAGAATTATGTCGACCGTGTGCGCCAGCTGCTCGAGCAGGGTCCGGCCGTCGGCGCTGTCGGTGCGCAACGTCATGCCGCGCTTGTTGCGGTTCAGTGCCTGCCAGGTCAGCGAGCGGTCGAGCCCGGGAACGTCATCAAGAAAGGGCTCCATGCGTCGGCCGCGTGCGCCCTCGGGTGGCTCGATCGCCACCACCTCGGCGCCAAGGTCGGCCAGGATCTGGCCCGCCATCATCGTGAAGGGGCCGGACAGTTCCAGTACCCGGATGTCCTCTAACACCGCTGATCACTCCCGTTGCTTCTGCTGTTGACAGCACCATAGTCATATATTATTTGTTCAACAACAAATATATTGATGGACGACACGGGATGGATTTCGAACTCTCCGAAGAAACCAAGGCGTTGAAGGATCTGGTGCGGCGCATCGTCGAGAAGCACCAGATGCCGCTGGAGCAGAAGCTGCTGCGCGGCGAAGAGATCACGCTGGCGGATCTGGCGCCGGGACGGGCTGCCGCCAAGGCGGCTGGTCTGTGGGGGCTGGCGCTGCCGAGCGAATATGGCGGAGCCAACCTGTCGACGCTCGACAACGTCGTGATCGCCGAAGAGAACGAGCGTTGCCTGGTGCCGATCGCCTTCGGCGGCCGCGCGCCCGGCTTTCTGTTCCGCCTGACCGAACGGCAGAAGGAACGCTACCTTTACCCGGTGCTCAAGGGCGAGAAGCGCTACGCGTTTGCGCAGACCGAACCCAGCGGCGGTTCCGATCCCGGCGGCCAGATCCGTACCACCGCCAGGCGCAAGGGCACCGGCTGGGTCATCAACGGCTCGAAAGTCTTCATCTCGGGTGTCGAAGCGGCGCACTTCTTCATCGTCGTGGCGCTGACCGATGCCCAGCGCCGCCAGCACGGCGGCATCACGCTGTTCCTGGTCGACCGCGACGCACCGGGCGTCAGGATCGGCCGCCTCATTCCCATGATCGGCCGGCGCAAGACGCACGAGCTCTTCTTCGACGACGTGGAAGTCTCCGACGACGCCATGGTCGGTGCCGCCGGTTCCGGCTTCGCCTCGGCCCAGGGGTTGTTGTCCAAGGCGCGCCTGAACATCGGTGCTCAGGCGATCGGCATCGCGCAGCGTTGCGTCGAGATGATGATATCGCACGCCAAGAGCCGTGTGGCGTTCGGTGAGCCGCTGGCGCGCAAGCAGGCCGTGCAGTCGATGATCGTGGACTCATGGGTCGATGTGCACCAGACGCGGCTGGTGACCTATCACGCCGCCTGGAAACAGGATCGCGGCGAGGACACCCGCGTCGAGGCCGGGCTGGTGAAGTTCCTCGGCAGTGAAATGGTCGGCCGCGTGGTCGACCGTGCCCTGCAGCTGCACGGCGCATCGGGTGTCGCGCTCGATTCGCCGCTCGCCCACTGGCACAGCGACGTGCGCTCCATGCGCATCTTCGAAGGCCCCACCGACGTGCAGCGCTTCCAGGTCGTGGCGCGTGCGCTGCTGCGCTGAGCCTGGAAAGGACAAGCCATGAACGAGCCTGTGAAATCGCGTCTCTTTGCCATGGACGGCACGTCGGCCGGTCCGCCGGCACTTGTCGGTGGGCGCTGTGCGTGTGGCTACGTCTTCTTTCCGATGCAGACCTATGGCTGCGAGAAGTGCGGCCGCCACGGCGATGCGCTGACAATGGCGTACCTGTCAGGACGCGGGACGCTGCAAGCCTTCTCGCAGGTTCATCTTCATGCCCGTCCACATCCTCAGGTGCCGTTCACCGTCCTCTCCATTGCGCTGGACGACGGTCCGCTGATCCGCGCGCTGCTCGAGCCGCCGGTCGATCCCGATCTGCGCGGGGGCGCACCCATGGTCGCGACAATTGTGCGGCAGCGCCACGAGGGTCGCGACATTGCCACGCTGCGCTTCAAGCGCGCCAACGACGGAGTGGGCTGACATGGGAACGCATCTT
Organism: Vineibacter sp.; assembly: GCA_035279205.1. Lineage (GTDB taxonomy): Bacteria > Pseudomonadota > Alphaproteobacteria > Reyranellales > Reyranellaceae > Vineibacter. The sequence goes on along the minus strand of DATEIF010000008.1, from coordinate 2,138 downwards.
TCGGCGTTGCGGCCGGTCTATGTCGTTGGCGTCGGCTGGCACCGCTACCAGCCGGCGAGCGATACGCCTTATCCGGTTCTGGGCCTGAAGGCGATTCGCGACGCGCTGTCCGACGCGCACCTCGCCTGGGACGCGGTAGAGTCGAGCTACGTGGCGACGGCGCGCCTGGGCATGGCGGCCGGTCGCGCCATGCTGCGTCACCTCGGCGCGCTGGGCCGCCCGCTCGTGCATATCGAGAACGCCTCGGCATCGGGTTCCGCCGCCTTCCGGCACGCCTGCATCGAGGTCGCGGCCGGCATCAGCGATGTCGTGCTGGCGGTCGGCGTCGATAAGCCGAGTGGCGGTCCGCGTGCGGCAGGCCAGGCCGGGCTCGGCAGCCTGGTGGGTGGCGCTGTCGTGCCGTTCACGCACTTCGCGCTGCTGACGAATGAGTATGTTCAGAAGCATGGCGTATCACCGCAGGACATCGCGCTGGTGGCCGTGAAGAACCATCGCAACGGCGCCTTGAATGAGAATGCCCAGCGTCGCCAGCAGCGCACGCTCGACGACGTGCTCGCCAGCCGGCCAGTTTCGGGTGCCCTGACGTCGTTGCAATGTACGCCGACAGGTGAAGGGGCGGCGGCGGTCATCATCGCCTCGGCCGAAGGCATCCGCCGCCATGGACTCGACAGCGGGCGCGCCATTCGTGTCGCCGCATCCGCCGCCAACAGCGAATGGGCCGATGCCGGCGCCAATCACGACCAGGCCATCACTCAGGCGGCGATGACCGCGGCGCTGGACGAGGCCCAGATCACGCCCGGGCAGCTCGATGTCATCGAACTGCACGACGCCTTCACCATCGAGGAGCTGCACTACGCCGAAGGTGCCGGCATCTGCCCGCCCGGACATTTCATCCCGTTGCTGAAGGAAGGTGCCTTCGACATCGGCGGCCGATGCGCCGTCAGCGCGTCGGGCGGCCTGATCGCCATGGGACACCCGATCGGCCCCACCGGCATCGGCCAGATCGGCGAGATCGCCCGGCAGTTGCGCGGCGAAGCGGGAGCCCGTCAGCACAAGGATGCCCGCCTGGGCCTCGCCCACATGGTCGGTGTGGGGGCGGTTTGTTACGTGCACGTGCTGGCGAAATAGAGCGCGCACCAGCCAGGCCGAAAATGGCCGGCTGATCGACAGGGAGGAAGACCATGTCCCAGCACACGCCGGTCGCCGGCCGGCCGCCGCTGACGCTCACGACCAAGCTGCTCTATGCGTCGGGGTCGGCGGGAACAGGCATCAAGAAGTCCGGTTTGGCCACCTTCGTGATGATCTTCTACAATCAGGTGCTGGGCGTGCCGGCCGACGTCGTCGGCCTGGCGCTCGGCATCGCGCTGATCGTCGATGCCTTCGTCGACCCCATTGTCGGCCAGGTATCGGACAACTTCCAGTCGCGCTGGGGCCGGCGCCATCCCTTCATGTACGCATCCATTTTGCCGGTGTCGCTGGGCTTCATGGCGCTGTGGATGGCGCCCGCCGATTGGTCGCACCAAAGCCTGTTCATCTATCTGCTGGGCTTCGTGCTGATGGTGCGGATCTTCGACACGTTCTTCGAGATGCCGGCGGCCGGCCTGATGGCGGAGCTGACCGACGGCTATGACCAGCGCACGGCGCTGGTCAGCCTCCGCTATATCTTTGGCACGCTGGGCGCGCTGCTGATGAAGATTGCCGCCTATCGCATCTTCCTCCAGCCCGACGGCAACGACCCCGCCGGCGTCCTCAATCGCGAGGGCTATGCCCATTACGGTATCACCGCGGCCGTGGTGATCTGCGTGGCGTTCCTGGCCGCCACGCTCGGCACCCACCACCGCATCCCTTTTCTCCACCGGCCGCGCAAGCGCCGGATCACGTTCATCGGCATGGCGCGCGAGATCGTGGCCACGCTGAACAACCGGTCGTGGATGGCGCTGATGGCGTCCGGCGTCTTCGTTGCCATTGCCAAGGGCGCCGGCAGCGGCATCGGTCTCTACTTCGCCGCCTTTTTCTGGGGCCTGCGATCGCACCAGATATCGCTGCTTGTGGTCGCTGATCTTGTCGCATCGCTGCTGGGCGCATTCGTGTCGACGTGGATCGGTGCGCGGCTGGGCAAGAAGCGGGCGGCCATTGTC
>DATEIF010000007.1:0-8153 GCA_035279205.1 Vineibacter sp. | reverse complement strand
GCCGCTCGCTACACCCAACCCTTCCCCCGGAGGGGGAAGGTGCCCCGAAGGGGCGGAAGGGGGATGTTTGAGCCGACTTGGTGGCGAGCAACGATATCGACTCTGTTGCGACATCCCCCTTCCGGCGCTTCGCGCCACCTTCCCCCTCCGGGGGAAGGGTTGGGTCATCGGCGGTCGGCGCAGCCCCCACGAGATCCGCCACGGTGGATGTGAACGTCGGCGAGGCGGTCACGAGTTTCTTCGTGTAGGGATGCCGTGGATTGCGAAACAGCGCGGCGGCCGGCGCCTGTTCCACCACCTTGCCCTGCTGCATGACGGCGACGTCGGTGCAGTACTGCGCGGCAAGGCCAAGATCGTGGGTGATGAGGATCAGCGACATGTTGCGCTCGGCGATCAATCGCGCGAGCAGGTCCATCACCGCCTTTTGCGTCGTGACGTCGAGGCCCGTGGTCGGCTCGTCGGCGATCAGCAGTGCGGGATTGCAGGCGATCGCCATGGCGATCAGAACGCGCTGGCACATGCCGCCGGACAGCTCGCCGGGGTAGGCATCGAAGCGGTCGTCCGGGATGCGCACGGCCTGCAGCAGCTCGAGCGCACGGGCGTGCTGCGCGGCCTTGGACGAGGCGTGGTGCGCGCCCACCGCGTCCATGATCTGGCGACCGATGGCCCGGATCGGGTTGAGGGCCGAGCGCGGGCTTTGGAACACCATCGATATGGCGGCGCCGCGCAGCGCCTGCATCTGTGCCGGGCCGGCACGGGTGATGTCCTGGCCGCGGAACAGGATCCGCCCGCGCGGGATGCGCGCCGCTCTGTCGAGCAGTTGCGTCACGGCATAGGCTGTCACCGACTTCCCCGAGCCGCTTTCGCCCACGATCGCCAGCGTGCCGCCGGGCGCAACGCCCAGCGAAATGCCGCGGACAGCCTCCACGATGCCGCCGCGGGTGCTGAAGGAAACGTGCAGGTCCTCGACCTGGAGCAGCGGTCCGCTCACGTGCGCATCCTTGGATCGAGGATGTCGCGCAGGCCATCGCCCAGCAGGTTGAAGCACAGGACCGCCAGCATCAGCGCCAGGCCCGGGAACGTGACCAGCCACCACTGGCCCGTGCTGATGAAGCGTGCGCCCTCGGCCACCATGATGCCCCATTCCGGTGTCGGTGCCTGCACGCCCAGGCCCAGGAACGACAGCCCGGCTGCGTTGAGGATGGCCCAGCCGAGGTTGAGCGAGATCTGCACCGCCATGGTGGGCAGGATGTTGGGCAGCAGGAAGCGCAGCACGATGGACATGTGGCCGTCGCCGCCGGCGCGCGCGGCCTCCACCCAACCGGCGTTGCGCCGCACATTCACTTCGGCGCGCGCGAAACGGATATAGAAGGGCAGGTTGATGATCGCGGTCGCGATGATGATGTTCTCGACCCGGTTGCCCAGCGCCGCGACCAGCGCCATGGCCAGCACGAACAGCGGAAAGGCCATGAGCACGTCGACGACCCGGCCCACCGTGCGGTCGAGCCGGCCGCCGCGATAGCCGCAGAAGCTGCCGATCACGGCGCCGATCAGGAACGACAGGCCGACGGCGGAGGCCGCGATGGCGAGGTCGAGCTTTGCCGCGGCGATCAACCGGCTGAAGATGTCGCGTCCCAGCTGGTCGGTTCCGGCCCAATGCGCCCATGACGGCGGTTGCAGCGCATTGGGCACGTCCGATGCGACCGGATCGAAGGGCGTGATCCAGGGTGACAGGACAGCCAGAAGCACCATCGCCAGCGCGCCGCCGGCAGCCAGGGTCGTAACCGGATTGCCGCGCAGCACCCAGCCGGCATGACGAAGGGTGGCGTTCATTCGATCGACACGCGGGGGTCGGCAATGCCGTAGAGAATGTCGATGGTGAGGTTCACGACCACGAAGAGCGCGGCGATCAGCAGCACGAAACCCTGCACCGGCGCATAGTCGGAGGCGACCAGCGCGTCGAGCGCGTAGGAGCCGATGCCTGGCCAGGAGAAGACTTTCTCGACCAGCACATTGGCGCCCAGCATGGTCGAGAACACGATGCCCACGATGGTGAGCACGGGCAGAAGCGCATTGCGCAGGGCGTAGACGATGACCACCCGCCATTGCGTCATGCCAATGGACCGCGCGGTGCGGATGAAGTCGCTGCCCAGCACCGCCATCAGGGACGCACGCGTCATGCGGGCGAGCGGGGCGAGGACGAACAGGGCCATGGTGATGGCCGGCAGCAGCAGCTGCGAGGCCGCGGCGCGCCAGCCGGCGAGATCGCCCACCAGCAGGAAATCGATCAGCAGGAAGCCCGTGATGTCCGGTGGCGGCGCGGCAAAGATGTCGATACGGCCGGTGGGGTCGGGGGCGACGCCCAGCAGCACGTAGAAGGCATAGATCAGCAGCAGGCCGGAGACGAATGTCGGCACGCAAACGCCCAGCGTGCAGACGAAACGCACGCCGTGGTCGATCAGGGAGCCCGGCCTCAGTGCCGCGGCGATGCCCAGCGGCAGCGCCAGCGCCAGCGCCAACGCCAGTCCGCACAAGCTGAGCTCCAGTGATGCCGGCAGCCGTTCGGCAAGATCGCGCACCACGGGTTGGCCGGTGGTGATCGAACGCCCGAGATGGCCAGTGGCGATATCGTAGAGATAGCGAACGAGCTGTTCCGGAATGGGACGGTCGAGGCCGAGCTGACGTCGCAGCTCCTCGATCTCCTCCTGTCCCGCGTTGGGGCCCGACGCGAAGAATGTCGCGGGATCGCCCGGCAGAACGCGCATCAGCAGGAACGTGAAGACCACCACGCCCAAGAGCGCGGGCAGGGAAGCGATGAACCGCTTCCCGACCCGCCGGCCGATGCTCTGCAGGATTGCCATGCCTAGGCTCGCCGCAGGTCCCGATAGTCCACCTGGCGGTGGAACCAGTAGGTGAAGCCGTCCACGGTCGGCGCCATCACCGCGTCCTGGTTGGGCTGCCACAGCATCAGGGTCGGCACTTCCTGTGCAACGATCGTGATCATGCGCTTGCAGGCGGCCTCGTACTTGGCGGGGTCGGTTTCGAACCGCGCCGCTTGCACCAGCGAGTCGAGCTCGGGGTTCTTGTAGCCGCTGAAGTTCCAGCGCTGATCGCCGCTGAAGTAGGTGCGGATGAAGTAGTCCGGCGCCGGCAGCCAGGCCGTGCCGGATTCGATGAAAAATGGCAGCCGCCGCTCGACTTCCATGGTGGTCATCTGCGCGTCCGGCATCTTCTGGATCGCGACCTCGACGCCGATCTTGGCCAGGGCTTCCTTGATCAGCGCCGCCGCCGGCTCCGCCGCAGCGGCAGCGCCGGCAGCGAAGGCGAAACTGGTCGAGAAGCCGTTGGCCATGCCGGCTTCCGCCAGCAGCGCCTTGGCCCGGGCAAGATCGGTGCGCAGCGGCAGTTTCTGCGGAAACGCCGTGCTGGGGGCTTCGCTCCAGTCGGCGCCGAACAAGGTCCGGCCGCGACCGAACAGCGCCGCCTTGTACATGTCGTCATACGGCAAGGCGGCTGCGATCGCCTGGCGGACCTTGGCGTTGTCGAACGGTGCCATGCGGGTGTTGAACACGATGCCGGTAAAGCCGTTCGTCTGCGGAATGGCAACCAGCTTGATCTTGCCGCGGCCTTGCAGCGCGGAGATGTCGCTGGCCTGCAGGTCGATCGACAGGTCGGCGTCACCGCGCTCCAGCAGGTTGGCGCGGGTCGCGGCTTCCGGGACGGTCTGGACGATGACGCGGCGGAAGAACGGCACCTTGCCATCGGCGCCACCCTTCCACGCATCGTGACGCTTGAGGACCGTCTGCTGGCCGGGCCGGTGGCTCTCGATCATGTAGGCGCCGCCGGCCGCTGTGTTCTCCTTCAACCACGCTTGCGCCCAAGGGTCCTCGGCCGTCGCATTCTTCTTGGCCAGCGTGCTGTTGATCATGGGCGCGAGTGCCGTGCACAGATTGGCCAGGGCCAGTCGGTCCGGCTTGTCCAGCGTCACCTCGACGGCATGGTCGCCCACGATGCGGAACTGGTCTGGCTTGGTGAGCGAGCCGGTGCCCATCTGTGCGGCCGAAAGCGACTTCGCCGACACGGCACGGTCGAGCGACCATTTGACGTCGGCTGCCGTGACGGGCGTCCCATCGTGCCAGACGGCGCCCTGGCGAAGGTGGAAGGTGAAGGTGCGGCCGTCGGCGGAACGATCGATCTTGTCGGCCAGTTCGCCGCGGATGGTGTCGAAGTCGAACGTCCAGACCCCGTCGACTTGCTTGCGGCCGAAGGACGCCAACCGGTCATAGATGGCCATGCCGGCGCCGAAGGCTTCGCGGGTAGCACCCGGTGTGGTGGCGTCCAGCGTATTGATGGTGCCGCCCATCACCTGGCGCAGCGTTTCGGCGCGCGATTGCGCGTTGGCCGTGCCCGGCAGGGCGGCGCTGATGGCGCCGCCCACGGCGGATCCAAGGACGGCTTTGAGACCCTGCCGGCGCGTCAATCCCATGTTTCAGCACCCCCGCGATCTGGCACGCTGACGTCTCAGTCGGTTGCGTGCAAATTTCGTTCTGGCTCATCGAACAGCAGAAAGTAACCCCTATGAAAGGTCCAGATTCGGGGTAAAGGCCTGAGCCAGAAACAGGGATGCTGGGGAGAACAAGCAGAAGCTGTGCCAAACGCGCACGCCGGCAACCCATGTGACCATGTCCGTCGAAAGTCGCTAAGGGACTAGATGGAAATGGTTTTTCTGCCATTTCCGCTGGTCGCGTTTGGATCATTTGGAACAAGCGAACCAATAAATCATCAAATGAAACATATGTTGCAATCATGTTCTGACGGCGCTAGCGTCGCTTCATGCCTCAGGCACCGCTGCAGGATCGGTTGCTGGACTCCCTCGACACGCTGCCGCCGCAGCTGCGCTCGGCGGCGCGGTGGATGCTCGACCATCCCGACGACGTGGCGCTGCTCAGCATGCGCAATCAGGCCGAGCGCGCCGGCGTGCCCCCCGTCACTATGACGCGGCTGGCCCAGCGCCTGGGCTTCGAAGGCTACGAGACCGTGCGCGACCTCTACGCCCAGGCGGTGCGGCGGCGTGCCATCGGCTTTGCCGACAAGGGCGGGGCGCTGGTGGCCCGCGGCAAGGCTGACGAGAACCGGCTGCTGGCCGACATGCTGGCGGTGGCGGGCGGCAACGTGCAGCGTCTTGCCGACGCCGACGTGCTGGCGCAGGTGCATGCGGCGGCGGCCGTGCTGGGCAGCGCGCAGCGCATTTTCGCCCTGGGCATGCGCTCCAGCTTCAGCGTGGCGTTCCACTTCCACTATGTGGCCTCCTTTGTCGGTGCCGACTGTCATCTGATCGACGGCGCCGGCGGCACCGGCGCCGACGCCTTGCGCGGAACCCGCAAGGGTGATGCGCTGTTTGCCGTCAGCGTGAAGCCCTATGTGCGCACGACGCTCGATCTGGCGCGGCACGCCGCGACACGCGGCGTGCAGGTGGTGGCGCTGACCGACAGCACGGCCTCACCGTTGGCGCGCCAAGCGCACGCCGCCATCGTGGTGCCCACGGACTCGCCGTCGTTCTTCCACACGATGGTGCCGGCATTCGCCATCGCGGAGCTGCTGGTGGCGCTGCTGGCGACGCGCCGCGGCGAGGGTGCGCTGGACGCGATCGCCGCCACCGAAGCCGAGCTTGCTGCTCTGGACATCTACGCGCTCGGCAGCGAGCGCCGACGGAGTTCGACATGACGCACATCCTGCATCGCCAGATCCGCCACGACTATCCACGCGCCGCCACGGCGCGCGGCCTCTACATTCATGACAAGGCCGGCAAGGCCTACCTCGACGCCAGCGGTGGCGCGGCGGTCTCCTGCCTGGGGCATGGTCATCCCGATGTGGTGGCGGCGATGCATGCGCAGATCGATGCGCTCGCCTATGCCCACACCAGTTTCTTCACGACCGATGCCGCCGAGGACCTGGCCGACGACCTGATCGCGCACGCACCGGCCGGCATGTCGCATGCCTATCTCGTGTCGGGCGGTTCCGAGGCGGTCGAGGCGGCGCTGAAGCTGGCGCGGCAGTATTTCGTCGAGAAGGGCCAGCCGCAGCGGCGTCATTTCATCGCCCGCCGCCAGAGCTATCACGGCAACACGCTGGGCGCTCTGGCCGTCGGCGGCAACGAGTGGCGGCGCAAGCAGTTTGCGCCACTGCTGATCGAGACCCACCACGTCTCGCCGTGCTATGAATATCGTGGCAAGCGCGACGACGAAACGGCCGAGCAATATGGCCAGCGCCTGGCCGACGAGCTCGACGCCAAGATCCGGGAACTCGGGTCGGACACCGTGATCGCCTTCGTCGCGGAAACCGTGGTTGGCGCCACGGCGGGCGCGGTGCCGGCGGTGCCGGGCTATTTCCGCAAGGTGCGCGAGGTCTGCGATCGCCACGGCGTGCTCCTGATCCTCGACGAGGTGATGAGCGGCATGGGCCGCACCGGCACGCTGCATGCCTGCCAGCAGGAGGGCATTGCACCTGACCTGATGACCATCGCCAAGGGACTGGGCGGCGGCTACGCCGCCATCGGCGCGGTGCTGGTCGGCGGCAAGATCATGGACGCCATCAGTGCCGGCTCCGGCTTGTTCCAGCATGGCCACACCTACATCGGCCATCCCGTGTCGTGTGCGGCGGCGCTGGCGGTGCAGCGCGTGATCCGCCGCGACAAGCTGCTCGACAACGTCGTGCAGCAGGGCGACCTGTTGCAGCGCCGCCTGCGTGAGCGGTTCGGCAACCACCACCACGTGGGCGACATCCGCGGTCGCGGCCTGTTCCAGGGCATCGAACTGGTCGAGGATCGCGGCGAGAAGAAACCCTTCGATCCGGCGCTGAAGCTGAATGCTCGCATCAAGGCCGAAGCGATGGCACGCGGACTGCTGGTATATCCCATGGGCGGTACCATTGATGGCGTCCGCGGCGATCATGTGCTACTGGCGCCTCCCTTTATCGTACAGGCGCAGGATATCGAGACCATCGTCGAGCGACTGGGTGGCGCCATCGACGCCGCGATCGCCGGCGCCCGAGGGTAGGATGGACATCACGGCCGGCGGTGCAAGCCGGTCCTGATTGCAGAGGAGGGGTGAGATGATAAAGGTATTGGGTGCAACACCGCTGATTGCCGGGCTCGTCGCCATCGGCATGGCGTTTCCGGGTGCTGCGCAGGCGCAGCAGAAGTTCGTCACCATCGGCACCGGTGGCGTCACCGGCGTCTATTACGCCGCGGGTGGTGCGATCTGTCGCCTGCTGAACAAGGATCGCAAGACGCACGGCATCCGTTGCTCTGTCGAATCGACCGGCGGCTCGGCCTTTAACATCAACACGATCAAGGCCGGCGAGCTCGATTTCGGTCTGGCGCAATCCGACGTGCACTTCAATGCGCTGAAGGGCGAAGGCCCCTTCAAGGCGGGCGGTGCCTATGGCGATCTGCGCTCGGTGTTCTCGGTGCATCCCGAGCCATTCACGGTGGTGGCGCGCAAGGAAGCCAACATCGGCAAGTTCGAGGACTTCAAGGGCAAGCGCTTCAACGTCGGCAACCCGGGATCGGGCACGCGCCAGTCGCTGGAGGAGCTGATCGGCGCCCTGGGCTGGAAACTCTCGGACTTCTCGCTGGCGTCCGAGTTGAAAGCCGACGAGCACGGCCCGGCGCTGTGCGACAACAAGATCGACGGCTTTTTCTACGGCGTCGGCCATCCGTCGGCCAACATCCAGGACCCGACCACCAGCTGCGGCGCCAAGCTGGTGTCGCTGACCGGCCCGGCCGTCGACAAGCTGGTGAAGGACCATAGCTACTATGCCAAGGTGACGATCCCCGCCGGCATGTACGCCAACAACCCCAACCCGACGGAGACCTACGGCGTGCTCGCCACCATGGTGACGTCGGCCAAGACGCCTGACGACACCGTCTATGCGCTGGTCAAGGCGGTGTTCGAGAACTTCGACGAGTTCAAGAAGCTGCATCCGGCGTTCGCCAACCTCGATCCCAAGAACATGGTCAAGGATGGCCTCTCGGCGCCGATGCACCCGGGCGCGGCCAAGTACTACAAGGAACGCGGCTGGATGTAAGCCCAAGTGCAGTCTTTCCCCGGGGAGGCCCTCCGGGGAAGGTGCAAAGCAAATAAGAACAGGGA
>DATEIF010000006.1:0-7657 GCA_035279205.1 Vineibacter sp. | reverse complement strand
CGCCTCCCAGCGCTTGACGGTGCGCTCGTCGCGATTGAAGAACGTGCCGATTTCTTTCCAGCTGTTGAGGCGTCGATCGGCGGTCGCGATGCCGGTGCTCGCCATGGTCGTTCGATCCCGGTGATGAAGATGATGCCTGCTGCGACCATACGCGCGAACGGGCCGGCGTCCCTCCTCTCCGCGAGGAGAGTTGACAGCCATTCGTCCTTATGATCCGCCCCACAGGAACAGGCGGGCCACCGCCTGCGCCCGGCTGTGCACGCCGAGCTTGTCGCGCGCCCGCTGGATGTGGAACTTCACCGTCGTGGGCGCGATGCCCAGGATGCGCCCGATCTCCCAGTCCGACTTGCCGGCCGCCACCCAGCGCAGGCAGTCGCGTTCGCGCCTGCCCAGCGGTTCGGGCAGCCGGTCGCGCGGCTCGACGCCGCGCAGCGCGCGACAGCGCTCATGGGCCAGGAACGCCAGCATGTAGAGCCAGGCGCGCTGCTCGGGCGTCGGCGACGGCAGGCCGCGCGTGCTGAGCAACGACGCCACCGCGACATAGCCGCCGGGTCCGTGGATCGGCACGACGAAGCCGTCCTCCAGCCCGCAGGCGGCGCTGAAGGCGCTCAGCGGCTCTTCCTCCGGCGGCTCCGGTCTCATGGCCAGCAACTCCGCCCAGGTGAAGGGCGTAATGCGGCGACGCGATTCGGCGATCACGGAATCGATGGCCGACATGTTGTTGTCGAGATAGGTCTGCCGCCAGGCGTCAGGCGTGTTCGAGAAGAAGACATAAGGCGGCGGCCCCCTGTCGGTCGGCAGGAAGGCGGCAAGGACGGAGTTGGTGTAGCCAAAGGGCGCGATCGCATCGGCGAACGCCGCCGCCACGGTGGCGATGTCGGTGGCGGCTTCGATCCGCTCGGCGGCGTCCCACCGCATGGCCGCCGGCGCCGGTTTCGCGCCCGCTGGCCGGCGCCCGGCGCTGGTCCGTCGCTCCTGGCGCGGGCGTTCGTTGCGTTTCAAGGGACCGTGCCGATCTCTGTCAGGGACAGTGCCCAGCATACGCGCGACAAGCATTCGCCACGCCTGTCCGTGGGGAGAGTTGACAGCCGCCCGGCCTCATGAGCCGCCCCACAGGAACAGGCGCGCCACCGCCTGCGCCCGGCTGTGCACGCCGAGCTTGTTGCGTGCCCGCTCGATGTGGAACTTCACCGTCGTGGGCGCGATGCCCAGGATCCGCCCGATCTCCCAGTCCGATTTGCCGGCCGCCACCCAGCGCAAGCAATCGCGTTCGCGCGCGCTGAGCGGCTCGGGCAAGGGGCTGCGCGGATCGACGCCCTCCAGCACACGGCAGCGTTCATGGGTCAGGAACGACAGCATGTGCAGCCAGGTGCGCTGCTCGGGTGACGGCGGCGGCAGCTCGCGGGTGCTGACCAGCGAGGCGACGCCGAGATAACCGCCGGGCCCGTGGATCGGCACGACGAAACCGTCCTTCAGGCCCCAGGTTTCGACCAGCGCGCGCAGCGGCAGTTCCTCGTCCGGCAGCGGCACGACCGCGCGCAGCTCGCTCCAGGTGAAAGGCGCGATGCGGCGGCGCGATTCGGAGATGATCGAATCGATGGCCGACATGTTGCGCTCGATATAGTCGCGCCGCCACGACTCGGGCGTGTTGGCGAAAAAGAGGTGCGGCACCGGCCCGTTGTCGGCCGGCAGGTAGGCGCTGATCGCGGAGTTGGTATAGCCGAAGGGCGCGATGGCCTCGGCAAAGAGCGCCGCCAGCGCCGTCATGTCGGCACAGGCGTCGACCCTCTGCGCGATGTCCCAGCGCAGCGCCGTCATGGCTGTCGGCGGCCGCGCAGGCGCGCCGCCGGACCCGGGTCATGGCGATCCGCCGCGCCGCTCGATGTCCCGATATGCCCCGCCATGCCCCCGGCCAAACGTTTCCAGGCGATCATTCTTATCTGCTGCCGTCGCATAGTCAAAAAAGCGGTGTCGGCGCCGCCTTGTCTTGCATTGCCCTGGCCTGCCCCGAGACACCATCCGCCGCCGCGCCGGCGCTTGCGTATCTTCCGTCGGATACCGCCTGCTACCGCGAGGGCACCATGGATCTTGACCTGGAACTGCGGCTCCTGATGGAGATGATCGAGACGTTCGAAGGCATGGGCAATGCCGCGGCCGCCGCCGCGTACTGGAATTCGACCGTCTTGCCGCAACTCGCCAGGATCGCCCTGGCAACCGGCCTGGGCCGCAAGGTCGCGCAGGAATTCGCCTATCGCGCGCTCGGCTTTTTCGCCACCAACATCGCCTCCGATGCCGAGCTCGCCATGCTGAGCGGCATGCTGGCGCGCCGGCAGATGAGCCTGTTCATGCAGCGGGCGGTGGCCCGCGCCGCGGCGGCCGGCATCGGGCCGCAGGACGCGATGCCGCTGGTGGCGCTGGCCCTGATCGGCGTGTCGCTGATCGGGACAGCCCGCGAGGCCGTGGCGGCGACCAACGAGGTCGAGACCTACAAGCAATACATGTCGCGCTACCTGGGCTACGTCTATCGCACGGCGCAGCTCAACCGCGGCCGGTCCCTGCCGCCGCCGGCCACCTTCGACCAGTGGCTCAAGCGCGATCGCTCCGGCGCCTGGTGGCAGTTCTAAGTACCGTGAGTCGCAACCGTCATCCCGAGCGTAGCGAGGGATGACGGTGTGTCGGCGCTTGCAAGCAATGGACCGCCGGCCGCCCTGATCGCCATGCCGCTCGACGCCACCACCCTCACCCGCATCGGTATTGCCAGCGCAAGGCCGGACAAGGTTCAATGGCCGGGCGCTGGGGGTGCGCCGATGATTCTCCGCCAGATCGAAGCTTTTCAGGCTGTCATCGAGCAGGGAACCTTCAGCGCTGCGGCCGCGGTCATCCGCGTCTCGCAACCCACCATCAGCAAGCTGATCCAGAGCCTGGAGCGCGCGCTGGGCTACACGCTGTTCCAGCGCACCGGCAGCCGGGTGGTGCCGACGCCGCGGGCACTGGCGCTCTATCACGAGGTGCACCGGGCCTGGCGTGGGCTCGACCGCCTGACGTCGACGGCGCAGACCCTGCACAAGCCGGCCGCCGGCCATCTGCTGGTCGGTGCCGATCCGACCCTGGCGCTGGGCTTCGTGCCCAAGCTGCTGGCGATGTTCACCGCCGCGCAGACCGGTGTCGACCTCACGCTCGAATGCGAGAACGGCCGCATCCTGGCCGAGGCATTGCGTACCGGCACCATCGACATCGGGTTCATCACCCGCTCGCTGCACGCGCCGCCTGCCGACGGCCTCAGCGGACAGGCGGTCGTCAGTGGCGAGACGGTCTGCGTCCTGCCGGCCGACCATCGGCTTGCCAATACCGACGTGCTGCACCCGGACGATCTCGAGGACGAGGCGTTCATTGGCCTGCTGAGCGGCCCCGAAGCCCGCCGCTTGGTTGACCAGCTCTTTGACCACGTATCGCGCCGGCCACGCGTTGTGGCCGAAGCCACCACGGGCCTCGCGGCCTGCATGCTGGCGGCCGAGCGCATCGGTGTCAGCCTGGTGCCCGATCTCAGTGCCGCCGCCGCTCTCCAGGCCGGCGCCGCGATCGTCGCCCGACCCTTCCGGCCGATCGTGCCCTACACCATCGAGTACGCCTTCTCCAAAGCGGCGCACGACCAGGCGTTGCCGGCAGCCCTCGCCCGACTCTCGCTCGAACGCGGCGGCGCCATCCACGGCGCCATCGTGCAGCGCTGGCTGGGCAACGTCACCTTCACGGCGGCCATGGCCGACCCGGACCTGCCCCATGCAGCTTCGGCAGATTGAAGCCTTCCAAGCCGTGATCGATGAAGGCACGTTCAGCCGTGCCGCGGCGCGCATCCGCGTGTCGCAGCCCACGATCAGCAAGCTGATCAGCGCCCTGGAACGCGCGCTGGGCTACACCCTGTTCGAACGCACGGGCGGGCGGGTCGTGCCGACGCCGCGCGCGCTGGCGCTGCATCAGGAGGTGCAGCGCGCCTGGGCCGGCCTCGACCGGCTGACGTCGGTGGCGCAAGCCCTGCGCGCCACCACGCCGGCCCGCCTGGTGATCGGCACCAGCCCCATGCTGGCGATGGGCTTCGTGCCGCGGCTCATCGCCCTCTTCCGCGCCGCACGGCCGGACGTCGAGGTCGTGCTCGACACCGACAACCTGCGGCCGCTGATCGAGAGTTTCCGCAGCGGCGCCATCGACGTGCTGATCCTCACCCAGTCGCCCAGCGCCGCGCGCCCGATCGTCGTCAGCACGCCCTTCGTCAGCGGCGAGCTGGCATGCGTGGTGCCGTCGGACCATCGCCTGGCCACCGCGGCGACCATCAAGGCTGCCGATCTCGCGGGCGAGCCGTTCATCGGCCTCGCCGCCGTGCCCTCGGCGCGCCGGTCGATCGACCGCGCCTTCGAGCAGCAGAGCGACCGACCGCGCATCGTCTGCGAGGTGACGTCGGCGCTGAGCGCCTGCATGCTGGCGGCCGAAGGCATGGGCATCACCCTGGTCGGCGATATGACCGCCGCCCGCGCGGTGAAAGCCGGCGGTGGCATCGTCGTGCGCCGCTTCCGGCCGGCCGTGCCCTACACCGTCGACTACGCCACGGCGCGCCCGGCCGACGAAGCGCCGCTGATCGGCACCTTCTGCCGCCTCGCCCGCAAGCACGGCCCGGCGCTGCGCGCAGCGCTGGCGCGCGTGTGAACGGTGCCGAGTGCGCTCTACGGCGTCGACGGCAGCCCCAACCGCGCCATGACGGCGTTCCATCGCTTGGCATCACGCGCCTGAAGCTTGTCGAACTCGACCCTCGATGCGGTGGCGAGGGCGTCGGACGGCTTGTCCACGCCGTCGATGTGCGGACCGAGTGTGAAGGTCACGGTCCTGTCCAGGAGACGGAACACGGTATCGCGCAGCTGCGTACGCTGATCCTGGCTGAGCTGGGCCCAACCGCCTCCCGTGTAGGGAAACGGCAGGCGTTCGAGCACGGGGGCAATATCATCGTGTCCCGACCGTTCGCCCGTGCCTCTTCGTGATGCGATGAGCTCAAAGGTTCGCCCGTCAAAGATCCCCACTGCGCTGCGTGCGAAAGCCACAGTCCGCACACCCGCCAGCGGGTTGTTTTCCGCAGCAAGCCCGATTCCGATCAGGGCGATCTTCTGCTGATCCCGATCAAGCTCGTCGAACTGAGGCCTGGCCGACGTCCTCACAAGGATAATGGCGTCCGCCAATCCGGCAGGTACGATCCTTCGCAACCGTTCGGCGACCGCAGTCGGCGACTCGTTCCGCGAGGCCGCCAGATCAGCTGAATTGTAGTTGACCGTCTTGATCTCGCACTTGTCTTTCAATCTTTCTACAAGCTGCGCCCGCACGTGGTTGTCCACACCCCAGTCGGCTTGCGCATACTGGTTGTCGACGCTGACGACGGCGGTAAACCAAAACATCGGAGAATACTTCAGATGCACCGTGTCGCCGAATGACGTGAGGATCACCACCGACTTGATGCGCTCCTCCGACATGGGCGGCAGCTCAAGACGTGCCGGGGCGCACCCGGATGCCACCAGCGCCAGTGGCAGCGCCAGCACTCTGCGTCGATTCATGTTCGGTTCCCCAACTCTTACGTCACTCGCTTTACCTTGGCGCAACGCTGGCGCAGGTCGCGCTTCATATACCACTTTGAGTAGCACCTATGGCCAGCCAAAAGTGACGGCGATGCAAGTTGTGCGGACGCCACATTGAATTCGATTCCTGCTTTTTGCCGGTTGAATAATGGAAACTTCATATTACATTATCCAGCGATAATGGAAAGTGAAGTTTACAATGGCCACCCCACATCACCCCCCGGCAGCCGTTCGTCGCACCCTGCGCAAGCTGGGGTTGGACATTCGCGACGCACGCCGCCGCCGCGGCTTGCCGGCCGGAATCGTCGCCGAGCGCGCTTTCACGAGCCGCCCGACGCTTCGGCGAATTGAAGCCGGTGACCATGGCGTGAGCATCGGCATCTATGCCGCCGTCCTGCAGGCATTGGGTCTTCTCGACGGCTTGGGAGAGGTTGCCGAGCCTGCCAAGGACGGTGTCGGCCTTGCCATCGCGTCCGAGAAACTGCCGCAGCGCGTCCGGCTGCCTCGCCCGCGAGAGGCTGGCAATGCCAAATGATATCGAGGTCTTTATCGATTTCGCGCCGGGCCTGAAGTGCGTTGGCACGCTGCGTCGTCATGCTGGACGTGGCAGGGAAACCACGAGCTTTGAATACCATCCGGACTGGCTCAACGAACCCACCCGCTTTTCGTTGGAGCCGGCTCTTACGCTCAGTCGAGGCGCATTCGCGCCGTCGGGTGGTGCCGCGATCTTCGGGTCAATTGGCGACTCCGCACCCGATACGTGGGGACGGCGACTCATGCAGCGTGCGGAACGGCGCCTCGCCGACCGCGAGGGCCGGCGAGTACGGACCTTGATGGAAGCCGACTATCTTCTTGGCGTGTCGGATGTCACGCGCCTTGGTGCCCTACGCTTCCGACGACCGAGCGACAGCGACTTCCAAGCGCCCCTAACCGCCGGTGTGCCGGGACAGGTGGAGCTCGGCCGGTTGTTGGAAATTACCGAGCGAATCCTGCGGGACGAGGAAACTGACGAGGATATCCAGCTGATTTTTGCGCCGGGCTCGTCGCTCGGTGGTGCGCGTCCCAAGGCGTCGGTGATCGACCAGCATGGCCGCCTTGCCATCGCCAAGTTCCCAAAGGAGACGGACGACTACAGCATTGAAGTCTGGGAAGCTGTTGCGCTCCGTCTGGCTGCCCTTGCTGGAATCCGTACGCCGGATTGCGAGCTCCTTCAGGTCGCCCGGAAACCGGTGATGCTCTCTCGCCGCTTTGATCGCGACGGCCAAATCCGCGTCCCCTTTCTTTCCGCTCTCTCCATGATGGGCCTAAAAGACGGCGAGCGCGGCAGCTATCCTGAGCTTGTCGACGTACTCGCGCGGCACGGCGCACAGGCCGCAGCCGATGCCGCACAGCTCTATCGACGGATGGTCCTCAACGTCCTGATTTCGAACGTCGACGATCACTTGCGCAATCATGGATTTCTATGGATGAGCCAAGGTGGCTGGACTTTGTCGCCTGTCTACGATCTCAACCCCGTGCCGACTGACGTGCACGCGCGCATTCTGACGACGAACATCAGCTTGGACGAAGGAACGTGCGATCTCGATCTCGTCCTGTCAGTCGCTGAATATTTTGGGCTTGGTCTTGCTCGAGCAAAGAAGATCATCAAGGAAGTCGCAACGATCACGGCGACCTGGCGGGACGTCGCCAAGGCAATGAACGCGCGTGCCGGGGAGATTCGTCGAATGGAAACAGCTTTCGAACACCAAGATCTTCACAAGGCGCTCGCGCTGTAAGTCCGGACACCGCAAGCTCAATAGCCATCCTATCGCTTGCTACAATGCCAGTTGCCACGAGCGGTGATGTCTTTCCCCTGGGAGCGCGGGCCTCTGGCCCGCCTCAAGGCGAAAGCTTCGCTTTCGCCTGACATGAGCGGGCGGGACGCCCGCGCTCCCGGGAAGCTCACGTGGCGTAACGCTGGCGCAGGTCGCGTTTCAGCAGCTTGCCTCTGGGGTTCTTGGGCAGCGTGTCGGTGAAGATCACGCGCTTGGGTACCTTGAAGTGCGCCA
>DATEIF010000005.1:0-20636 GCA_035279205.1 Vineibacter sp. | reverse complement strand
CAGGAGTATCTGCTCGAGCGCATGCTGGGCCACGAGGTCGGCCAGAAGGCGAGAGTGGCGCGCACCTTCCAGAACATCCGTCTGTTTCCCGGCATGACGGTCCTCGAGAACCTGCTGGTGGCCCAGCACAACAAGCTGATGCTGGCGTCGGGCTACACGTTCCTGGGCGTGCTGGGCCTGGCGAGCTACCGCAACGCCGAGGCACGCGCCATCGACAAGGCGCGCGGATGGCTCGACCGTATCGGGCTTTTGGCGCATGCCGACCGTCAGGCCGGCGAGCTGCCCTACGGCTACCAGCGGCGGCTCGAGATCGCGCGCGCGATGTGCACCGATCCGCTGCTGCTGTGCCTGGACGAGCCGGCGGCCGGGCTCAACCCGCGCGAATCGGCCGAGCTCAACGCGCTGCTGACCTCCATCCGCGATCGCGACGGCATCGGCGTCCTGTTGATCGAGCACGACATGAGCGTGGTGATGGCGATATCCGACCACATCATCGTGCTGGACTACGGCCGCAAGATCGCCGACGGCACGCCGGCGGAGGTGCGTGCCAATCCCGCCGTCATCCGCGCCTATCTGGGCGAGGAGGAAGACACCGCGAGGGCCGGCCATGGCTGAGCTGGAAGTGCGCGGCGTTGTCTCCATGCTGGAGGTGCGGGGCATCGAGACGTTCTACGGCGCCATCCAGGCGCTGCACGGCGTCGACCTGACGGTCCGGCGCGGCGAGATCGTGACCCTGATCGGCGCCAACGGCGCCGGCAAGTCGACCCTGCTGATGACGATCTGCGGATCGCCGCAGGCGCGCCAGGGTGCCGTGATGTTCGAAGGCAACGACATCACGCGTACGCCGACTTACGAGATCATGCGCCGCGGCATTGCGCAGGTCCCCGAAGGGCGGCGGATCTTCGCCCGCATGTCGGTGTTCGAGAACCTGCAGATGGGGGCTGCGTTCGCCGACCCGGCGCATTTCGCCGCTGACCTCGAGCGCGTCTACACGCTGTTCCCGCGCCTGAAGGAACGCCACCAGCAGCGCGGCGGAACGTTGTCCGGCGGCGAGCAGCAGATGCTGGCGATCGGCCGCGCGCTGATGAGCCGGCCGCGGCTCTTGTTGCTGGACGAGCCTTCGCTGGGCCTGGCGCCGTTGATCGTGAAGCAGATCTTCGAGACCATCCGCGCGATCGCACGCGATGAGGGCGTCACGATCTTCCTGGTCGAGCAGAACGCCTTCCATGCGCTGCGATTGGCCGACCGCGGCTACGTGCTGGTCAACGGCCGCGTGAAGATGTCGGGCAGCGGCGCCGAGCTGCTGGCCAACCCCGAGGTACGCGCCGCCTACCTCGAGGGCGGTGCCCATTGAGAATTTCCTCCCCACGCAGTGGGGAGTTGGCCCGGAGGGGACGCGTGGTGATTTTGGTAGCAAAGATCTCGTCAGCTGCCCATCCGGCCCCTCATCCTGAGCGCGCCCTGAAGCAGGGCGCGCCGAAGGGCGGCCACCTTCCCCACTGGCGGGGGGAAGGGAAGAGGTAGAGCCATGGAACCGACACCCTTCCTCGGCAACACGCTCGGCACCTTTCTGCTGCTCACCTTCGTGGTGTCCGGCTGGGCGGCGTTTGCCACCGGCAACGGCATTGCCTCGCGCTGGCAGTCGCCGTGGTGGGTCGTGATCTATTGCAGCATGCTGGCGGCGGCGGAGCGCTTCATCGACTATGCCCTGGCCGAAGGCGATCTTCTGTCGATCGGCGGCTTCGTGGTGTCGGCGCTGATCCTGATCGCGATTGGCCTGGTGGCGTGGCGGCTCACCCACGCACGCATGATGGTGAAGCAGTACCCATGGCTCTATGAGCCGGCCGGGGTGTTCGGCTGGCGCGAAAAAGCCAACCGCTGAGCACGCGGCGTCTTGGCGCCGTTCGTGGGCCGCGATAGGCTTTCATCAGTCGCTCCAGTCGGGGCGGAGCGCGGGGCAGGGACCCCGCACACAGGGCGAAGAGGGAGACAATTCATGAGAAAGCTTGCTGTATCGCTCGGCACCGCGACGGCCATGGTGCTGGCGCTGGGGGCGGGCTCGGCATGGGCGCAGATCAAGATCGGCTCGGCCGGTCCGATGACCGGTCAGCTCGCCTCCTTCGGCGAACAGCTGCGGCGCGGCGCCGAGATGGCTGTGGCCGACATCAACGCCGCTGGCGGCGTGAACGGCCAGAAGCTGCAACTCGTGATCGGCGACGATGCCTGCGATCCCAAGCAGGCCACGGCAGTCGCCAACAAGATGGTGTCGGACAAGGTCGTTTTCGTGGCCGGGCACTTCTGCTCGGGCTCATCGATCCCGGCCTCGAAGATCTACAAGGAAGGCAAGGTCCTGCAGATCACGCCGGCATCCACCAATCCCAAGTTGACGGAAGACGCGGCGGCCGAAGGCAACACCACGGTCTTCCGCACCTGCGGCCGTGACGACGTGCAGGGCGTCACCGTCGGCGCCTACATCCTGAAGCATCACAAGGACAAGAAGGTTGCCATTCTCCACGACAAGTCGCCCTACGGCAAAGGCGTTGCCGACGAGACCAAGAAGGCGATGAACAAGGGCGGCATGAAGGAGGCCATGTACGAAGCCTACACTGACACCGACAAGGACTTCACGGCCATCATCAACAAGATGAAGCTGGCCAAGATCGACATCATCGTTCTCGGTGGCTACCACCCGGCGGGCGGCCTGATCATCAAGCAGTCGCGCGAGCAGGGGCTGGGGGCGCAGATGATGGGCTTCGACTCGCTGGAGACGGCGGAGTTCGGCCAGATCGGCGGCGCCGCCACCAACGGCGTGCTGATGTCCTTCCCGCCGCGTGCAGAGAACGACCCCAAGAACGCCGCCCTGGTCCAGAAGTTCAAGGACCAGAAGTACAATCCTGAGGGCTACACGCTCTTCAGCTACGCCGCCATCAAGGTCTGGGCCGACGCCGCCAACAAGGCCAAGTCGACCGACCCGGCGGTCGTCGCCAAGACGCTGCGCACCGGCAAGTACGACTCGGTCGTGGGCTCGCTGGAGTTCGACGCCAAGGGCGACATCAAGAACCCGGTCTACGACATCTATGTCTGGAAGGACGGCAAGTCGCATCCGACGACCAAGTAGTCCGGCCTGAACCGCCCCTGCCTGGGGCGGCGGTGGATGTGCGGTCCGGCGGGCATGCCGCCGGGCCGCTTTTTCTCGTAAAATGAATATGTTAGGCGGGATTGCTGATCTTCACACCAAGCCATAGTGCGAGATTGGCGTCGGTCGGCGAGATATGGTATCGGTGCGCCGCCTGCCAACAGATATTGGGTCTCTCTGCCGATGTCGGCGCAAACCATAGCCATGGCGTCCGACCACGCCGGTTTCGACCTCAAGGAACTCCTGAAGGGCGAGCTGCAGGCGGCTGGCCACACGGTGCTTGATCTCGGGACCACCAGTGCCTCGGCGTCGGTCGACTACCCCGACTTCGGCGCGGCGCTGGCCAAGGTGATCCGCGACGGCGGCGCCGGCTGCGGCGTGCTGGTGTGCGGCACCGGCATCGGCATTTCGATCGCTGCCAACCGCGAGCCCGCGGTGCGCGCGGCCGTGGTGCATGACGTCACGTCCGCGCGCCTGGCGCGCCAGCACAACGATGCCAACGTGATCGCGCTCGGCGCCCGCCTGGTCGGCACCGAAGTCGCCAAGGACTGTGTCCGTATCTTCCTGGAAACGCCTTTCGAGGGCGGCCGCCATGGCCCGCGTGTGGCCAAGCTCGCGGCCCGCTAGCCATCCCATTCCGGAGCGTCCATGACCGTCACCGCCACGCAAGCCCCTGTCGTTCCGTCGGGCTTCTTCACCGCGCCGCTGGCCGACGCCGATGCCGAGCTCAAGCACATCGTCGACGGTGAGCTGCAGCGTCAGAAGGACTGGATCGAGCTGATCGCGTCGGAGAACATCGTCTCGCGCGCCGTGCTGGAGGCGCAGGGCTCGGTGCTGACCAACAAGTATGCCGAGGGCTATCCCGGCCGGCGCTACTACGGCGGCTGCGAGGAGGTCGACAAGGCCGAGGCGCTGGCCATCGCGCGCGCCTGCAAGCTGTTCGGCTGCAGCTTCGCCAACGTGCAGCCGCACTCCGGCGCGCAGGCCAACCAGGCCGTGTTCTTCGCGTTGATGAAGCCGGGCGACACGTTCCTCGGCATGTCGCTGAATGAGGGCGGCCACCTCACGCACGGCTCGCCCGCCAACCAGTCGGGCAAGTGGTTCAAGGTCGTGTCCTATGGCGTGCGGCCCGACACGCACCTGATCGACTACGAGCAGATGGAAGCCCGCGCCCGCGAGCACAAGCCCAAGATCATCGTCGCTGGCGCCTCGGCCTATTCGCGCCACATCGACTTCGCGCGCTTCCGCAAGATCGCCGACGAGGTCGGTGCGTTCTTCATGGTCGACATGGCGCACTATGCCGGCCTTGTGGCTGCCGGCGTCTATCCCAGCCCGCTGCCGCATGCGCATGTGGTCACCACCACGACGCACAAGACTCTGCGTGGCCCGCGCGGCGGCATGGTGTTGTCGAACGATCCCGACATCGGCAAGAAGATCAACTCGGCGGTGTTCCCCGGCCTGCAGGGCGGACCGCTGATGCATGTGATCGCGGCCAAGGCGGTGGCCTTCGGCGAGGCGCTGCAGCCGGAATTCGCGACCTACGCGCGCCAGGTGGTCGAGAACGCCAAGGTGCTGTCGGCGACCCTGATCGAACGCGGCCTGGACATCGTCTCGGGCGGCACCGACAGCCACCTGATGCTGGTCGACCTGCGGCCCAAGCGTACCACGGGCACGATCGCCGAGAAGGCGCTCGACCGCGCCGGGCTGACCGTGAACAAGAACGGCATTCCCAACGATCCGGAGAAGCCGACGGTGACGTCGGGTGTGCGCATCGGCACGCCGGCCGGCACCACGCGCGGCTTCGGCCCGGCCGAGTTCCGCCAGGTCGGCCACCTGATCGCCGACGTGCTGGACGGCCTGTCGGCCAACAGCGTCGAGGGCAATCGGCTGGTTGAGGAGCAGGTCCGCGCCAAGGCGCTGGAGCTGTGCCGGCGGTTTCCGATCTATCGATAGGACAGCAAGCGGCCACGCGCGGCCGAGACGGATGAGACAGGGGGGCGGCTGATGCGGTGTCCGTTTTGCGGCCACGACGATACGCAGGTGAAAGATTCGCGTCCGACGGAGGACAATTCAGCCATCCGCCGGCGGCGCTACTGCCCGTCCTGCGGCTCGCGCTTCACGACCTTCGAGCGCGTGCAGCTGCGCGAGTTGACGGTGCTCAAGAAGAACGGCCAGCGCGTGCAGTTCGATCGCGACAAGCTGGCGCGCTCGATCACGGTGGCCTGCCGCAAGCGTCCGGTCGATCCCGAGCGCATCGAGCGCGTGGTGAACGGCATCGTGCGCCGGCTGGAGAGCTCGGGCGAGAGCGAGATCCCCTCGACCCAGGTCGGCGAGCTGGTGATGGACGCGCTGCGCGCGCTCGACCCGGTCGCCTATGTGCGCTTCGCCTCGGTCTACAAGAACTTCCGCGAGGCCAAGGACTTCGAGGATTTCGTCAGCGACCTCGGCGACGTCGTGCGCGACTGATCATTTACCGTCATTCCGAACGCAGCACCGCGTTCGGAAATGACGAGCGTTCGAGCCCGACGTGCGTTCACACCACCGTGGCCGCGACGCGCCCGAACTGCAGGCCCTGGTAGTCGCCGGCGTTACGCCAGGCAGTGAGGATGTCGATGAACGCCGGGGCGCCGCGGCCGTAGACGCCGTTCTGGATGTTGCGCTCCGACAGCTGGCCTTCGGCATTGTAGTAGCCGGGCGTGCATTCCTCTTGATAGGCCTTGCGGAACACACCCGCTTTCATGATCGCGGCCGTCCACGCCGCCTCGCCCTCGGTGGTGGGCTCCACCGAGTCGAGCTTGTCGGCAAGACAGCGCCGCACGATGTAGGCGATGTGGTGCGCCTGCTCGCTCAGCATGTGGGGGAAGTTGGGCGCCAGCCCCGACTGCATGGTGCTGACGATGAAGCAGTTGGGAAAATCGCGCGTCAGCAGGCCGTGCAGGGTCATGGCGCCAGAGGCCCATTTCTCGGTCAGCGTCCGCCCGCCGCGGCCGTGGATCTCCAGCCCCGAGCGGCGCTCGTAGGCGGTGCCGACCTCGAAACCCGTGGCGAAGATCAGGCAGTCGATCGGATAGGCGCGGCCGCCGGCGACGACGGCATCGGCCGTGATGCGCTCGACGCCGCGGCCCTCGGTGTCGACCAGGGTCACGTTGGGCCGATTGAACATGTCGAGGTATTCGTCGTGGAAGCAGGGCCGCTTGCAGAACTGCTTGTACCAGGGCTTCAGCGCCGCCGCGGCCGCCGGGTCGCGCACCACCGCATCGACGCGGGCGCGGACCTGCTCCATCTTGGCATAGTCGGCCAGCTGCAAGGCCTCGATCGGATTGGCCGCCTGATGGTCGCGCCGGATCAGCTGCATGATCTCGGTCCAGCCGTCGCTGACCAGGTCCTCGCTCTGCGGGATGCCCGACACCAGGTTGTTGAAGTTCTCCATCCGCCGCTGCTGCCAGCCGGGCTCGAGCTGCGCCGCCCACACCGGGTCGGTCGGCCGGTTGGCGCGCACGTCGATCGAGGAGGGCGTGCGCTGGAAGATGAAGAGGTGTTGGGCCGACTGTGCGACGTGCGGCGCGCATTGCACCGCGGTGGCGCCGGTGCCGATCAGGCCGACGCGCTTGTCGGCGAGCTTGTCGAGCCCGCCATGCGAGGTGCCGCCGGTGTAGGCGTAGTCCCAGCGGCTGGTGTGGAAGCTGTGGCCGGCGAAGCTTTCGACGCCGGGGATGCCCGGCAGCTTGGGCCGGTTGAGCGGCCCCGTGGTCAGCACCACGAAGCGCGTGGTCATGCGATCGCCGCGGTCGGTGGTGACCGTCCAGCGCGCCGCATGGTCGTCCCAGGCCAGCCCGCTGACCGTGGTCTGGAAGAGGGCGTCGCGATAGAGATCGAAATGCCGGCCGATCGCCTGGGTGTGCGCCAGGATCTCGGGCGCCTTGGCATACTTCTCCGTCGGCATGGCGCCGAGCTCTTCGAGCAGCGGCATGTAGATGTAGGACTCGATATCGCACGCCGCGCCCGGATAGCGGTTCCAGTACCAGGTGCCGCCGAAATCGCCGCCCTTCTCGATGATGCGGATGCGCGTGACACCGGCCTCGCGCAGCCGCGCCGCGGCCAGCAGCCCACCGAAGCCGCCGCCGACCACGACCACCTCGACGGCGTCGTTCACCGGCGCGCGGCTGAAGCCCGGATCGACATAGGGGTCGTCGGCATAGTGGGCGAGGTCGCCCGCAATCTCGCGGTACTGCCGATCGCCGTCGGGCCGCAGACGCCGCTCGCGCTCGGCGCGGTACTTGGCGCGCAGCTGCTCGGGATCGAAGGCCAGCGGCTTATCGGTCGGCATCGGGACGTCTCTCCACGGCAGTCTTGGTCAGCCGACATTTAGGCGGGCCCGCCGGTGACTGTCCGTGACAGGAGCCGCCAAATAGTTGACATCAGGCGCCACAAGACGCTGGTTTTCCTGGCGCAAGATGTAAAGATCGGGTCATGGCGCTGCTCACCGTCGCCTCGACCTGGATGAACGCCGTGCTCGACCGAATGGCGCGCGAGGGGCTCGATCGCACCCAGCTCACCGCCGACATCCGCGGCATCGAGGATGGGCGTATCGCCATCACGACACGCATCGAGATCCAGCTGTCGCGGCTGATCTGGCAGCGGGCGGCGCAGATGACGGACGACCCGCTGCTGGGCCTCAAGGTCGGCAGCCAGCTGCCGACCCAGGCCGGCAACGTGGTGTCGGTGATCCGTGCCCACAGCCCGACCTTCGGCGACTTCGTGCAATCCCTGCTGCGCTACCAGTCGCTGCTGAGCGAGGGCAGCCGCTGGCTGCCACCCAAGCCGATCGCATCCGGCATGCGGCTCACCTACCGGCCGGCGGCGTCGGCCATCGGCCTGGAGCCGGTGCAGATCGATGCCGCCGTGGCGTCGCTGGTGGCCTACGGTCCGCGCGCGCTTTGCGTGCGGCTGACCGGCCGCGGCAATCAGGATCCCGCTGGCTTCACCGCCTTGCTGGGCTGTCCTGTGACGCTGGGCGCCCAGCACGCCGGCGTCGACTACAGTCACGCCGCCTGGGCGCAGCCGACACCCGGCGCGGATCCGGCGCTGCTCAGCCTGAACATGGCGTACGCCGAATCGCTGCTGGCAGCGCGCCGCACGATGGACGCGCTCTGCGGCAGCGTGCGGGCCGCGATCGAGCGGCTGGGGCCGCGGCAGGCCACGATCGACAGCGTGGCGCGCCATATCGGCTGCTCGCCGCGCACCCTGCAGCGGCGCCTAGCGGCGGCGGGCTCGAGCTTCAAGGCGATCTTCGACAGCCACCGCATGGAGGAGGCGCACTTCCTGCTGTCGAAGTCCGCCGCCAGCGTCGCGCAGATCAGCGAACGGCTGGGCTATTCGGAAGCCAGCGCCTTTTCGCGCGCCGTCACCGCCTGGTGGGGCACCTCGCCACGCCAGCTGCGCCGCTCGCTGTCCTCTTGAGCGACGGAAACTAGCCACGCGACGCCACGCCGCCTAGTCTCGGGCTCCACGACAACGAGGGAGATCGCATGCCGTGTTACGTCCTGCTGGAACTCACCGCGAAACCGGGCACCAGCGCGCAGGTGCTCGAAGAGCTGCGCGCGGCGCTGCCGGAAACCCGTAACAAGGACGGCTGCCTCAACGTCGACGTAACCGTCAACGACGACAACCCCGACAACATCCTGCTGGTCATGCGCTGGGCCTCGCGCCGGCACTACCAGACCTATCGCGACTGGCGCGATGCCAGCGGTGTCGTCAGCCAGTTCGCGGAAATGACGGTCGGCGGCCTGTCGACTCGGTTCTTCGAGCCCACCGACGTGTGATTCCTGTTGGCATGACGGTTCTCAATGTGCCGTCCGGCCGTCGAAGTCGGCCAGCGCGCGCTGGCGGTCGCCGGCGTGGCTGGGGCGGTGGTCGCGGGCCAGCAGCACGTAGAACGTGGGCAGCACGAAGAGGGTGAAGAGCGTGCCCACCAGCATGCCCATCACCACCACGATGCCGATGGCGAAGCGGCTGGCCGAGCCGGCGCCGGTGGCGAACAGCAGCGGCACGAGGCCGGCCACCATCGCCGCGGTCGTCATCAGCACCGGCCGCATCCGCACCTTGGCGGCTTCCAGGATCGCTGCGGTGCGGTCGGTGCCCTTGCTGCTCTGGATCTCGTTGGCGAACGCCACCATCAGGATGCCGTGCTTGGAGATCAGCCCGATCAAAGTCACCAGGCCGATCTGGGTGTAGATGTTGAGCGTCGTGAAGCCGAGATAGAGCGGCACCAGCGCGCCGCAGATCGCCAGCGGTACGGTGACCAGGATCACCAGCGGGTCGCGGAAACTCTCGTACTGTGCCGCCAGCACCAGGAAGATCACGACAAGCGCGAAGCCGAACGAGATGGTGAGCCGGTTGCCCTCCTGCACGTACTGGCGACTGTCGGACAGCCAGTCGATGGTGACACCCGGCGCGCGCGGCAGGGCGGCCATGAAGTCGACGGCCTGGCCCATGGTGACGCCGGGCTTCAGCACGCCCGACAGGGTCGCGGCATTCATCTGGTTGAACTGCGGCAGGCGGTTGGGCTGCACCCCAACATCGACCGCGACCACGGTCGACAAGGGAACCAGCTCGCCGTTCCTGGCGCGCACATAGTAGCGGCCGATATTCTGCGGCGTGACGCGGTGCTCGCCGCGCACCTGGGGGATCACGTCATAGGAGCGGTCGAAGAAGTTGAAGCGATTGACGTAGTTCTCGCCCACCAGGATGGCCAGCGTATCGGCGATCGCCTGCATGGTTACGCCGAGGTCGCCCGCCTTCGCGGTATCGACGCGGATGCGCGCCTGCGGGCTGTCGAAGGCAAGGTCGCTGTCGACAAACACGAACAGGCCGCTCTTCCAGGCCGCCGCCTTCATCTTCTCGATCTCGGCATTGAGCGAAGCGAAGTCATCCGGTGCGCGCAGCACCATCTGGAAGGGCAGGCCGCCGCTGGCGGCGGGCAGCGGCGCCGGTTGGAACGGGGTGACCGAACTATCGGCCACCGACGCGACGGCGCCGTAGAGATGATTCTGGATGTCGGTGGCGCTTCTCTGGCGCGCTTTCCAGTCGGTCATGCTGAAGCCGCCGAAGGCACGATTCTGGCCATCGGTGCCGTTGACGAAGAAACTGAAGACGAACTCGGGTTGCGCCTGGAAGATCGCGACGACCTTCTTCGACGTCGCAGTCGTATAGTCGATGTTGGCGTATTGGGGCGATCGGGTCGCGGTAAAGATGTAGCCCATGTCCTCCTGCGGGGCGAGTTCGCGCTCGGCGCCGAGGAAGAGCACGCCGATCGCCATCAGGATGGTGGTGGCGACCAGCAGCACGGCCGCGCGCGTGCGCAGCGTATAGGCGAGCGCCCGCTGGTAGGTGTGCGCGACGGCGGCCATCGCATGCTCGATCCACTGCGCCAGCCGGCCTTCCGACGTCTTCGCGGTCAACAGCGCCGACGTCATCATCGGCGACAGGGTGAGCGCGATGATGCCCGACACGATCACCGATCCGGCGAGCGTGAAGGCGAACTCGCGGAAGAGAGCACCGGTCAGCCCACCCATCAGGCCGATCGGCGCATAGACTGCCGCCAGGGTGATGGTCATCGCGATTACGGGACCGATGATCTCGCGTGCGCCCACCAGGGCGGCGGCCACCGGCGACAAGCCTTCCTCGATATGGCGGTGGATGTTCTCGACCACCACGATGGCATCGTCGACCACCAGCCCGATCGCCAGCACCATGGCCAGCAGGGTCAGCAAATTGATCGAGAAGCCCGCCATCAGCATCAGCGCCGCGGTGCCCACGATAGAAAGGGGGATCGTGATCACGGGAATGATCACGGCGCGCACGGTGCCCAGGAACAGGAAGATCACCACGACGACGATGGCGATGGCCTCGACCAGCGTTTCCTCGACCTCATCGATGGAAGCCTCGACGAAGTGTGCGACATCGAAGACGCTGGTCACGCTGAGGCTGGGCGGCGCCAGGGCCTGGACATCGGGGATCAGCTTGTAGGCGGCCTTGACGATCTCCAGCGGGTTGCCATCAGGCGTCGGCGCCAGGCCGATATAGACCGTGCGCCGGTCGTTCATGAGGGCGGAGTTCGTATAGTTCTGACCGCCGATCTCCAGGGTCGCGACGTCGGAGAGCCGCACCAGACCGTCCGGCGTCGACTTCAGCACCAGGCGGCGAAAGCCGTCGAGGTTCGTCACATCCGTCGAGGCAGCGATATCGGTAACCGTCAGCTCGCCTTTGAGCTGGCCTGGCGCTGCCTGCACGTTGTTGGCACGCAGTGCCTCGGCGATGTCGCCCGCGGTGAGGCCGCGCGCGGCCATCTTGTCGGGGTCGATCCAGATGCGCATGGCCAATGTCTGGTTGCCATAGAGCTTGGCGGCGGCGACGCCCGGGATGGAGGTGAACAGCGGCTGTGCGATACGGGTGGCGAAATCCGTCACCTGGGGGACGCCCAGCGTATCGCTGGTGAAGGCGATGTACTGGATCTCCGAAGCGCCATCGGTGATCTTGTCGACCACCGGATCGGTGATGCCCTGCGGCAGGCGGGACTTCACCTGCTGCACCTTGGCGAGGATCTCGGTCATGGCGCGGTCGGCATTGGCATTGAGGACCAGCTTGGCCTTGATCTGACTGCTGCCCATGGTCGAGGTCGATGTCAGGTACTCGATGCCGCTGGCCGTGGCGATCGACTGCGCGATGGGCGAGGTCACGAAGCCCTGCATCACTTCCTGTGTGGCGCCGGGATAGGTCGTGGTGACGGTGATCGTCGCGCTCTCGAGGTTCGGATACTGGCGAACCGGCAGCGAGAACAGGGCGCTGGTGCCGATCAGCAGGATCAGCAGGCTCACCACGACCGACAGGATCGGGCGGCGCACAAAGATGTCGGTGATGTTCATGTCAGTCCTGTCGGTGCGCCGTTTCGGCCGGCGTGACGGTCACGGCCGCGCCGGGCTGCACGCGCAGCTGCCCGCGCGTGACGATGACATCGCCGTCCTTGAGACCCTGTTCCACCACGATGCGATCACCGATGCGCTGGCCGGTGACGACGGGAACCAGCGCGGCCTTGCCACCAGTGCGGGCCTCGGGTCCCTGGACGATCATCACCGTATCGCCCCAGGCGCTGGTCATGACCGGGGTGTTCGGCACGACGATAGCATGGGCGCGGGCCGGCAATTCGACATGGGCCGACACATACATGCCGGGCCGCAGCCGGTGATCCTGGTTCTCGATGATCGCCTGCACGGTGATGTTGCGCGTGCCTTCGCCGATCTTGGGTTCGATGGCGTTGATGCGCGCCTTGAAGGTACGGCCCTGAAACGGATCGGCGCTGATGGCCACCATGCCGCCGGCGCGCAGCCGCGAGAACTCCTGCTGCGGCAAGGTGAAGTTGGCATAGAGCTGGTCGAGGTTTGTCAGCGTCGCCACCGGATCGCCGGCGTTGACGTATTGGCCCAGATTGACCCGCCGCAGGCCAATCTGGCCGGGGAAGGGGGCCTTGATCAGCTTTTGCGCGATGCGCGCATCCAGCTGATCGACGGCGGCGCGTGACTGCGCCAGCTCGGCCTGTGCCTGGTCCAGGCGGGCGCGCGAATCGGCGCCGGTGGCCGAGAGCGACTGCGCGCGCTTGTATTGCACGTCGGCCAGCTGCAGCCGCGCCGCGGCCGCGGCACGGTCGGCCCGCTCGGGCGCGTCATAGAGCTGCACCAGGGGCGCGCCGGCGGCCACCGTGTTGCCGGCCTCGAACAGGAGGCTGACGATCCGCCCCGACACCTCGGCCGACAGCATCACCTCCTGCACGGACTGCAGGGAGCCGATCGCCTCCAGCGATTGCGGCAGGGTCTCGGCCGCGACGGGCTGCGCCACGACCGCGATGGCATGGGCTGGATAGCTGGTGGCCGCCGCAGCGCGGCGTTCCTGTCGCCAGCCGTAGATGCCGCCCAGCAGCGCCGCGAGAAGCAGAGCGGCAACGCCAAGCGAATACAGGCGGTGCTTGTGCCGCCCGGGAACGCTGGAGCCTGAGGTCACGGCTGTGCCTCACGCCCGGAAGCTTTCGGATCGTACGTCATGATGCTACGCTACAACCTCAACTATAGTTGAGGTCAAGGCCCCATGAGCGACGAGAGTGACTCCAAGGCCGTGCTGTCGGTGGGCGAGGTGGCGATGCGCACCGGCGTCGCCGTGTCGACGATCCACTTCTACGAAAAGAAGGGCATGATCGGCGGCTGGCGTACCGATGGAAACCAGCGCCGTTATCCGCGCGCCGTGCTGCGGCGGGTGACGATCATCAAGATCGCACAGCGGGCGGGCATCCCGCTGCACGTGATCCGCTCATCGCTCGCGGCCATTCCGCATGACCACACGCCCAATGCGCGGGACTGGACGCGCTTCGTGTCGTCGTGGAAGCAGATGCTGGAGGAGCGCATCGTCAGCCTGACGCAGCTGCGCGATCAGCTCACCAGCTGTATCGGCTGCGGCTGTCTGTCGCTGAAGGACTGCCCGCTGCGCAACCCCGGCGACAAGCTCGGCCGCGACGGCCCCGGCCCCCGGCGGCTGATCAGCAAATCGTCATCCCGAGCGTAGCGAGGGATCTCACGTGGATGGCGTACGGTGCGCCATTCGCAGGAGATCCCTCGCTGCGCTCGGGATGACTGCCCCTCATCGCCCCTTGAACTTGGCGTCGCGGCCCTCGTTGAACGCCGCGACACCCTCCTGGAAGTCGGCGGTCTCGAACGCGGCGTCCTGGTTCTGCGCCTCGAACGCCAGCTGGGTGGCGAAATCGTTGGTCGTGCTGGCCTGGATCATGCGCTTGATCGCGGCATAGGCGAGCGTAGGCCCGTTAGCCATCTTTATCGCCAGCGCGCGTGCCGCCGGCATCAGCGCCGCATCGTCGAGCACCTGGTGGACCAGGCCCCATTGCGCCGCGGTCTCGGCCGGGATCTTCTCGCCCAGCAGCATCATGGCCGACGACCGGCTGCGCCCGATCAGCCTTGGCAGCAGCCACGAGCTGCCGCCATCGGGCACCACGCCCAGCCGCACGAAGGCCTGCAGGAAGTTCGCCGAGCGGGCGGCGAGCACGATGTCGCCCGCCAACGCCAGGCCGCAACCGAAGCCGGCCGCCGGTCCGTTCACGGCGGTGATGATCGGTTTGGGCGCCGTCGCCATGCGCAGCAACATGGGATTGACGGTCTTGCGCAAATTGTCGCCACCCTTGGCGCGGGGCGCAGTCGCGGCGTCCTGATTGCGGGCATGCATGTCCTTGAGGTCGGCGCCGGCACAGAAACCGCGCCCGGCGCCCGTCAACAGGATGGCGCGCACCGCGTCATCATCCAGCAGCTGGTTCATCGCCGTCGGCAATTCGTGTGCCATCACGCTGCTCATGGCGTTCAGCCGCGTGGGGCGATTGAGGGTCAGCGTGGCGAGCGGCCCATCGCGCTCCACCAGAAGGGTCTCGTAGGTCATGGCATTTCTTCTCCCGATATCGATCAGCCATTGTCGACCGACCGGTAGGTAAGGGCAAGAGCTGTCAGTCGACGGCAACCGGATAGCGAACGACCCACGACGGCGGCTCCTGCTCCAGGCGCCCGTCGACCGCAACACCGCGCTCGCGCGCCCAGCGGTAGCCCCACATCGGCCCGAACGGCGTCGCGAACCCCGAGAGAGGGCGATACGCCGGGTCCGACTGCGCCGCCTCGAGGGTGACGAAGCGATAACCCTTCCGGCCGAACAACGACAGGATATCCGGCACGCTGTCGCCGTTCAGCCGATTGAGGTGCAGCAGCATGATCTGTGGCGGCGCGTAGCCCAGCACCCGCCGGTTCAGGTCGGCGTAGTAGTCGATCTGGAAGGCGGTGTGGGCGAGGTAGGCATCCTTGATCCTGCGGGCCTCGTCGGCGCGCCCGAGCGCCAGTGCGCGGCCATAGGCGCGGTCGAACACATAGTCCGAGGTGTCGATGGTCGATGCCGCCAGGTCGTAGCCTCGGGCGCGCAGGAGGGCAGTGATGGCGTCGCGGCGCTGCGGCGTCTCGCCGGTGTGATTCATGGGGAAGCGCACGAAACGCAGCCGCTTTCCTGCCGATGCCATCAGGGGAGCGATGGTGGCCGCGCCCTTGTCGATTTCGTCCGCGATCGCGACCAGCGCCAGGCCGTTGGTATCGGCGTGCGAATAGGTGTGATTGCCCAGGCTGAAGTCACCCTCGGTCCATGCCGCCAGCAGGCGCCGCGCAACGTCGCGCGCCAGGGATTGCACGGTCCTTTCAATGACGAAGCCGATGGCCGGCGTATCGTTGCGGCGCAGGGCAGCCAGGATCCGCTGGTTCAATGCCACGACGTCGTCGTCCGGCATTGGGGCGGACGAGTCATGGTCTGCATCGATGACGTAAGGGAGATCATCGAACGTGATGGCCACGGTTTTCTGCTGGGCGTCGGCGGCGCCGATACCAAATGCGAAAGATGCGGTGATGAGCAGGCAACGAAACACCGCAACGCTGGAACCTTTCACACGCTTGATCCTGATGTGGACACCGCTGGGGGCAGCGACGGGCTACGGATGGAACATGACGTCGACATGACGTGTTGGCGCCCTTGGCATGGATGCCGATCTCGCGCTGTGTCATGTTTGGCAGCCAAGGACTGCGTGGTTTGCCGGATTCCTTCAACATGTTCGCGTCTGTGTTCCCATGAAGCGCGCTGTGTCGATGTGGCGGCTGGCAGTGACCAGCGGCGCGCTGGCGCTGAGCCTGGCGCTGCCGTCATCGGCGCATGCCGAGGCGCCGCACGACGCCGCGGCAAATGATCCCGCGGTTGCCGCGCCCAGTGACAGGGGGCCTCATGCGGCAGTCAGCGACATCTGCCGCACCCTGGCACAGGCCGCCGCCGACAACGGTCTGCCCGAGGCTTTCCTGACGCGCCTGATCTGGCAGGAAAGCCGCTTCGACCCCGAGGCCGTGAGCCCGGCCGGCGCACAGGGCATCGCGCAGTTCATGCCGCAAACGGCCGCCACCCGTGGTCTCGCCAATCCATTCGATCCGATGGAAGGGCTGCGCGAGGCAGCAAGCTACCTGCGCGAGCTGCGCGCGACGTTCGGCGGCAACCTGGGCCTGGCCGCCGCGGCCTACAATGCCGGGCCCAGCCGGGTCGAATCCTGGCTGGCCGGCCGCGGCCTGCTGCCGGCCGAGACGCACGCCTACGTCTACATCGTCACTGGACATGCGGCCGATGCTTGGGCGTCGCGATCGCCGCCGATGGTGCAGGCCAGCGAGCCGTCCAAGGGCGCCGGCTGTGTCGAGCTCGCCGCCGCGCTGGTCGAAGGGCAGCGCCATCGCGTGCCGCTGACCTCCAGTCCGGCATGGGGGCCGTGGGGCGTGCAGCTCGCTGGCAACTGGTCCGAAGGACACGTGCTCGCGACCTACGAACGGCTGCGGCGCAAGTATACGAGCGTTCTGGGCGACCGGCTGCCGTTAGTCCTGCGGGCGCGGCGGCGGTCGCCGGCGCGCTTCATCGTGCGCGTCTCCGAAAACAGCCAACCCGCCGCCGAAGCGCTGTGCGCCAGGCTGCGCTCGGTCGGCGGCGCCTGCATGGTCCTGCGCAATCCTCGATACTGAGTCACGCCATCTCGAGCGTTGTGTTGGATCGCCGACGGATAGCGTCGGCCACGGGCCACAGGCGCGTGAGCACTCCCAAATGGGAATTTGTCCGACTGCGCCTCCTGCGCATCATGCCGCGCGCTGCGTACGAGCGCTCGATGCTGCAGGAGGACTCCATGTCCGGCGTGCCGAACGAACAGAAGCCCGTACCGCTGGTGCCGGACACCTATCATCCGCAACTGGGAGTCCTGTATCCGGTCAAGACGCACGAAACATGGGGAAGCATTGCACAGGCCGTTGGCATCGATGTGTGGGATCTCATCGACTTCAATTTCCCGGGCACGAAACGGTTGATGCAGAGGAACCGTGAACTCGCCACCCGACAGGTGAATTGGTATCTGCGCGAATATGTCGGCTGCAATCTGTCAAACGACGGCGACAACTGGGCCTTCACGTCAGGCCTCACCGGAGGGCGCGGGCCCTGGAAGGGCGGGTTCATCTTTGTGCCGGCGATGCGGCGAGCGCCATTCCCGGTACCAGGACCGACGTTCCCGCTCACGCCGGCACCGGCGCCACCACCGACGCCTGCGCCAGTGCCAGCAGCGCCACCACAAAAAGGATCCAAGTGGTTCCGGATCCGGCAGATGGGTGCCGGATCCTATGGCGCCGGAACACTCGGCAGGATCGGGAAGGTCAGCAAGCTGCCCAAGGTCGGCATCGCCGTCGACGTGATGTTCTTTCAGATTCAAGACACCTACAACATGGAACAGGCGTCCTACATGTATGTCGGTGCCGGCGCCGGCCTGGGACTGAAATCGGTGTCGGCGACTTTTGTCGGACCATGGAACAAATTTACGACGTCGGCCCGGGTTGAGCTCGATCAGTTCGAAGGCGTCGCACGGTTCACCAGCGGCGGCGGCTTGTGGTGGACCTGGAACTATCTTCACATCCTGGGCACGCCGAGTGGCGTGAAGAGCGTGTATATCGACATGGACACCGGGTTTACGTGGGGCGCTGGTGCATCGACGACGGCCGGTGACCTGCTTTACAACGGCCCCGTGCCCTACACACCCTGACGCGACCGAACGCTACCAAGCTGGCCACGTCCGTCGAGAAAGTCTCACGCCACAGCAACCTTCGCGGTGGCTTGGCCAGCCGAACGACAGCGTTTGGCTTGTCAGGAGATACCCGGCGCAAGCAAGATGCCGAAGGGCTCGTTCGATCGTGCCGGGATCAGTCCACGACCAGGACAGCGATGGAGGTAACGATGCGGCCGCTGCTCCTGCTGTTGGCCACGGCGATCGCGGCAGCGTTATGGCAGGCCCCGACAGCCGCGCAGCAACCGCCGCAATCGGCCACTGCCGGGCAACAGCAGCCGGCGACCGATGCGGCGGCACGCAGCATGGCCCAGAGGCTGGGCTATTGCGCCGCCTTCTTCAAACCCGACGGTGTGGCCGCCCAGCAGTTCCAGTTCTCCGGCCTGCTCTCGCAGGCGGATGCGACCCGCTTCCTGCTGTGGTTCTACTTCTCGGCGTCGACGGCCATTCCCGACTCGTGGCGACCGCCTTACGATGCAGCGCGCCAGCATGGTGCCCGCGACGCCACCTCGGCAAGCGCCGAGCGCATCGCCGACGTCTACAAGTTCTGCAAACCGGTCACGCCATCAGCGTCGACGGGTGAACCCAAACCGGCGCCGTCGACCACCGCGCCGGCACCTGAACGGTTGCCGGCGCAGCAGAACGCCACGATGGCGCGTAAGCTCAAGCACTGCTGGCAGATTGCCGGCGGTGCCGATGCAGGCACCTCGCCGGTCGTTCACCTTGTCGTCGACATGGCGGAGGGCGGCAGGGTGACGGACGTGAGGCTCGACGCCGAGACGCAGGCGCAACTTGCCGGCAACCCGCGCCTGCGCGCGGCCGCGGCGGCTGCGCTGCGGGCGGTGCTCGATCCCCGATGTCAGCCCCTGCCGTACCCGCGCGACCGCTATGATCAGTTCCGCCGTTTCGTGCTGACTCTCGATCCCGGCGCTCGGCAGTGACGGGTCGTGAGCGAGGCGAAGGACCTTGTGGTAGTCCGATCAGACTGTCATCCCTCGCTGCGCTCGGGATGACAACTGCGCTCTAAATGTAGACGGCGCAGCCACCACGTTCGAGCGTGGCGAGCCACGGGGGCGGGCTCAAGGTCGACACCCAGCGCAGATCGAGTTTTTCAAGACGGGGCAGTGTGGTCAGGATCTCGGGAAGATGGGCAATCGGATTGCCCCGCAGGTCGATCTGCCGCAGCTCCCGCAGCGCGCCGATGGCCTGCGGCAGTTCTGTAAGCTGGTTGTTGCGCAGGTGCAGCTCGCGCAGGCGCGTGAGCCGGGCAATCGCGGGCGGCAAACTCGCCAGGCGGTTGTCGGTCACCCGTAGCTCGATCAGGCTCGACATCGCCGTCACGGCCTCGGGCAACGCCGCGAAGGCATTCCCACTGATGTTGAGGTAGCGCAGCGATGTCATGCTGCCGAGAGTGGAGGGAAGTTCCGACAGTTCGTTGTCATGCAGATAGAGGAAGTCGCTCAGCGCGGTGAGTTGGCCAAGGCTGGCGGGCAGATGGCGAAGCTTGTTGTGGCCGAGATCAAGCATTCGCAGGTTCTGCAGCTCCCCGATGCGTTCAGAAATTTCGGTGAGGCCATTGTCGGCCAGGACCAGGCTTCGAAGATCGGATCGATCCCAGATGTCATCGGGGACGGTGCCCAGGGCCTGTTTCCAGAGGGAGAGATGCGGTCCTGCGGAAGTCGCCATTCTTTGCACCCCGAGGAGGAATGGACCACAGTATACGTCGACCGTCACCGATCGCCGAGACATGCTGAAGCTGGACCACCTGACCGTCATTGCGCCGACCTTGGCGCAGGGCGTGGCGCACGTTCGCGCCTGCCTGGATCTCGACGTGCCCTTCGGGCAACGCCACGGTTACATGGGCACCTACAATCACCTGCTTCAGCTCGGTGACGCGGTCTATCTGGAAATCGTGGCCTTCGACCCCGATGGCGACGGACCTAGCGGCCGGCGCTGGTTCGGGCTGGACGATCAGCGGCAGGTCTGGGCCGATTGGGAGGGCGGACGACGCCTGCGTGGCTGGGTGGCGCGGACCGACGCCATCGACACGGTGATCGCGGGGCGGCAAGGCATTTTCGGCAAGAAAGTCTCTCTTCCGGCAATCAACGCGTCGTTCGACTTTTCCATCCCCGAAGATGGCTCGCTTCCGCTCGACGGGGCGGCACCCTCCGTCATCGACAGGCGCGGCAAGCCACGCTCGATGGCGACAATCGCCGATCTGGGTGCGCGTCTGCGGTCCTTCACGCTCGAACACCCCGACCCGAGTGCCGTTTCGGCCCTCTATCGCGACCTCGATATCGATCGCCCGCCGGTGGTCGTTCTCGGTCCGACGCTACGCTACCGGGCGCAGATCGAAACGCCCGCCGGGGTGAAAGTGCTCACCTGAGCGTGTTCTGCGGGAGACGGACGGACTGCAGGCGGTCCCACAATTGCAAGTGACAGACGAAAGCGCCGCTCGCTAAGTTTGCAGCCAGCGGATCATCGGTGGTGGTCGCGTTCTTGAGGGGAAGTTGTGGGGGGCCGCCAACAACTCACCGTAGTGCGCAGAGAATCGCCCGCGATCGGACTGCGCGTGCATCTGCTCGGCCCCCTGGAAGCATGGGCCCCGGGGGAGACGGTGACGTTGCCGCGTGCGCGCAAGCTGCTGGCGGTGCTGGCCGTCCTGGCGCTGGCGTCGCCGCGGCCGATCTCGCGTGCCTGGATGGCGGATCTGCTCTGGAGCCGGGCTGCTGAATCGCGCGTCAATCTGCGCCAGACGCTGCATGAACTCGCCAAGGTATTCGCGTCGTGGCC
>DATEIF010000004.1:0-8747 GCA_035279205.1 Vineibacter sp. | reverse complement strand
CGACGAACTGAAGGTGCTGCACAAATACCTGCGGCCCGAGTACGAAAAGATCGCGGCCAAGAACAACCAGAAGATCATCTACATGGTGCCGTGGCCGACCCAGTACCTGCACCTGAAGGTGAAGGTCGATACCTTGGACGGCCTGAAGAACATCAAGATCCGCGTGCCCGACAAGAACGCGCAGGACATGGTGGCCGCGGTCGGCATGGCGCCGGTGCTGATCCCTTGGGGCGAGACGATCCCGGCGCTGGCCTCGGGCGCAGTGTCCGGTGTCTCGACATCGTCGGTGTCGGGCGTCGACGGCAAGTTCTGGGAGTTCCTGAAATACGTCTATCCGACCAACCACACCTGGTCGTGCCAGATCGTCACCGTCAACCTCGACGCCTGGGGCAAGCTGAAGCCCGACCAGCAGAAGGCGATCGAGGAGATCGGCAAGAAGCTCGAGCCCGAGTTCTGGGCGGCGTCGCTGAAAGCCGACGAGGACAGCCTCAAGCGACTGAAGGAAGGCGGCATGGAGGTCGTGCCCATTCCGGACGCGATGATGAAGGATTTCCGCACCAAGACGGCGCCGCTGCTGGAGGCGTTCACCAAGCGCGTACCGGCGTCGGACAAGGTGATCAAGGCCTACCTCGCCGAAATGAAGCGCACCTGATGGCGGCAAAGACGCCGATCAACGCAGCGGCACCGGCGCCGCTGCGCCTGCTGCTGGATGGCATCGACAGACTGAGCCGGCTCGACGGTTGGCTGGGCGCCGGCTGCCTGATCGCGCTGACCCTGCTGATGCTGGCCGAGGTCATCGTGCGGGCGCTGTCGAACGTCTTTCCCTGGGTGCCGGCCGATATTCCGGTGGCCTGGGAATACAGCTCCTACCTGATGGCGGCCTGCTTCACCTTCGGCGCCGCCATGACCCTGCGCGCCGGCGGCCACATCCGCGTGTCGCTGGTGCTGGCGCGGCTGTCGCCCGGGCCACGGCGCGTGCTGGAAGGCGCCGCCGCGCTGGTCGCCACCATCTTCGTCGGCTTCATGGCCTACGCCATGGTGCGCTTCACCTGGGGCTCCTACACACGCGGCCAGACCTCGATCTCCAGCGACACCGCGCTGTGGATCCCGCAGGCGGTGATCGCCTTCGGCTTCTTCCTGCTCGCCCTGCAGTTCCTCGCCCGTACGATCCAGGCCGCACTGGGCCTGAAGCTGGAGGACGAGAGCATGAAGGTGGCGTCGGTGGCGGAGTGATGCAGCGATATCGGCTGCCAGCCTGTCATGTCGAGCGCAGCGCGACATCTCCCGCGAATGAGACCTGTCGCGGGAGATTCCTCGCTGCGCTCGCAATGACGGCGAAACAAACGAGGATTTGATGGGTTCCGTCGTCACGACCATGTTCGCCGTGTTGTTTTCGGCGCTGGCGGGAGGCCTGTGGATCGGGCTGGCGCTGGGCGCGACCGGCGCGATCCTGCTGTTCATCTTCCGCGATATCCCGCTCGACAAGCTGCTCTCGCAATACGCCTGGAACATTCTGACGACCCAGGAGCTGCTGGCGCTGCCGCTGTTCATCGTGATGGGCGAGATCCTGTTCCGCACCCGCCTGTCGAAGTCGCTGTTCGATGGCCTGGCGCCGTGGGCGGGCCTGCTGCCCGGCCGACTGCTGCACGTCAACGTCGTGGGCTGCTCCATCTTCGCCGCGATCTCGGGCTCATCGGCCGCCACGACGCAGGTCGTGGGCCGCATGGCGCTCACCGAGCTGCTCAAGCGCGGCTATTCGAAGGAGATCGCCATCGGCAGCCTGGCTGGCGCCGGCACCCTGGGATTCCTCATCCCGCCCAGCAACATCATGATCATCTACGGCGTGTTGGGCGACGTCTCGATTCTGAAGCTGTTCACGGCCGGGTTCATCCCCGGCATGCTGCTGGCCGGCTGTTTCATGGTGTGGGTGATGATCCACACCGCGATCCGCCGCGATCTTGTGCCGGAGTCGGAGCGTGCCCTGCGCCACGTGTCGATGGGCCAGCGGCTGGCCGCGCTCAAGGACCTCGCGCCGGCGATCTTCTTGATCCTGGCCGTGCTGGGCTCGATGTATGGCGGCCTTGCCACACCCTCTGAAGGCGCCGCCGTGGGCGTGCTGGGTGCGCTGATCGTGGCGGCGCTGCAAGGCGGCATGACCCTGCAGGCGCTGCGCGACATCGCGGTGGGTTCGGTGCTGACCTGCTCGATGATCGCCATGATCCTGCTGGGCGCCTCGATCCTGGGCAGCGCCGCGGCCTTCCTCGGCATCCCCAAGGCGATCGCCGATTTCGTCGCCAGCTTCGGGCTGTCGCCCTTCCTGCTGATCCTGGCGCTGATCGCCTTCTACCTTGTGCTGGGCTGCTTCCTCGACGGCTTCTCGATGATCGTCATGACGTTGCCGATCGTGATGCCGATCGTGAAAGCGGCCGGCTTCGACGAGGTGTGGTTCGGCATCTTTCTGGTGCTGGTGGTCGAGATGGCGCAGATCACGCCGCCGGTCGGCTTCAATCTGTTCGTCATCCAGGGTCTGACCGAGGAAGGCCTGGGCTACATTGCCCGCGTGACATTGCCCTATTTGATCATCATGGTGCTGTTCACCATGATGATCACCGTGTTTCCCGAGATCGCGCTGTGGTTGCCGCAAGCGCTGGCGGGCGGCAAATAGGCGCGAACCATGAGTGATACGTACGATGTCGCCATCGTCGGCGGCGGCGCGGTCGGCAGCTCGATCGCCTACTGGCTGACGCGCGATCCGGCCTGGCGCGGCCGCGTCGCGGTGATCGAGCGCGACCCGACCTATGCGCGCGCTTCCTCGGCGCTGTCGGCCAGCTCGATTCGCCAGCAGTTCTCGACGCCGCTCAACATCCACCTGTCGCGCTTCGGTATCGGCTTCCTGCGCCAGGTGCACGACTTGCTGTCGGTCGAGGGCGAGCCGCCGGTCGAGCTCGGCCTGCGCGAGCCGGGCTACCTGTTCCTGGCATCGGCCGCCGGCGAGGAGATCCTGCGCGACAACCACGCCATCCAGCGCCGCGAGGATTGCGCGGTCGAGCTGCTGAGCCCCGATGCCCTGAAGGCGCGGTTTCCGTGGATCGATACCGACGGCGTGGTGCAGGCATCGCACGGCGTGGCCAACGAGGGCTGGTTCGACGGGCCGGCCCTGATGCAGGCGTTCCGCCGCAAGGCGCGCTCACAGGGCGCCGTCTATCTGCACGACGAGGTCGTCGGATTCGACCGTGCTGGCGACCGCATCACGACGGTGCAGTTGGCGTCAGGCAAGACGCTGACGGCCGGTCATGTGGTGAACGCCGCCGGCTGCTGGTCGGCGTCGGTGGCGGCGATGGCTGGCGTGCCCCTGCCGGTCGAGGCGCGGCGGCGCAGCGTCTTCGTCTTCGACTGCCGGGAGAAAGTCGAGCCGATGCCGCTGGTGATCGACACGACGGGCGCCTGGTGCCGCCCCGAGGGCAAGTATTTCCTCGGCGGCATCTCGCCGCCGCCCGACCAGGATCCACCTGATCTGCCGCTGGAAGCGAACCACGCCGAATGGGACGAGCTGGTCTGGCCGGCGCTGGCGGCGCGCGTACCGGCGTTCGGTGCCGTGAAGGTGGTGAGCACCTGGGCCGGCTACTACGAGTACAACACGTTCGATCACAACGGCATCGTCGGCCCGCATCCGCAGATCGCCAACCTGCTGTTCGCCACCGGCTTCAGCGGCCATGGCATCCAGCAGTCGCCTGCCGTCGGCCGCGCCGTCGCCGAATGGCTGACCCAAGGCCGCTACGTGTCGCTGGACCTGGCGCCGTTCGGCTTCGACCGCATCGCCGCCAACCGTCCGATCATCGAACGCAACGTGGTGTGAGGAATAACTCCTGAGAGCGCGGGCCTCCGGCCCGCATGCTTTCGTCTGACATGAGCGGGCGGGACGCCCGCGCTCCCAGGGCGCTGTGGGGAAGGGAAAACGTGCTTTGACGCCTGATTTGCGGCACACTCCCGTCAACGACAATCAACGGCGGAGCCCCCTCATGAGCGACCCCCGTTCCTTCCCCAAGCCGCAGTCGGGCATGGTGGTGCCGCGCTTTGGCGGCATCGCCACCTTCATGCGCCTGCCGACCTTCACCGATCCGGCCGAGGTCGATATCGGCCTGGTCGGCGTGCCGTGGGACGGCGGCACGACCAACCGGCCCGGCGCCCGCCATGGCCCGCGCCAGATGCGCGACATGTCGACCCTGATGCGCCGCGTGCACCACGTCAGCGGCATCGAGCCCTATACGCTGGCGCGCATCGGTGATCTGGGTGACACGCCGGTCAACCCGGCCAGC
This sequence comes from Vineibacter sp., assembly GCA_035279205.1. Taxonomy (GTDB): domain Bacteria; phylum Pseudomonadota; class Alphaproteobacteria; order Reyranellales; family Reyranellaceae; genus Vineibacter. The sequence continues at coordinate 4,431 of DATEIF010000004.1, read as the reverse complement.
GTCGATGACAGCCTGACGCGCATCGAGGCCTTCTACACCAAGCTGCAGAAGGCCGGCGTGGTGCCGCTCTCGGCCGGCGGTGACCATCTGGTCACCCTGCCGATCCTGCGCGCCATTGCCCGCAAGCGGCCGCTGGGCATGGTGCATTTCGATGCCCACAGCGACACGTGGGACACTTATTTCGGCGGCCACAAATACACCCATGGCACGCCGTTCCGCCGCGCCATCGAGGAAGGCCTGCTCGATCCCAAGCGCATCGTGCAGATCGGCATCCGCGGCTCGCTCTACGGCAATGCCGACATGGCCTGGGCCTACGATCAGGGCATCCGCGTCATCACCATCGAGGAGTATTTCGACCTCGGCGTCGAGAAGGTGATCGCGGAGGCGCGCCGCGTCGTGGGCGACGGTGCCACCTATGTCAGCTTCGACGTCGATGGCCTTGACCCCGTGTTCGCGCCCGGCACCGGCACGCCCGAGGTCGGCGGCTACTCCACGCACGAAGCGCAGCGCATGATCCGCGGCTTGCGCGGGCTCGACCTGGTGGGCGCCGACGTGGTCGAGGTCTCGCCGCCGTTCGATCCCAGCGGCAACACGGCACTGGTCGGCGTCACCATGATGTGGGAGCTGATGTGCCTGCTGGCCGAGTGCGTCGCCAAACGACGGGCACAGCCGGCAACGAAGCCGCAACGGTTCGCCCGCCGGAACAATCGCAAGGTTTAAGGTCGCGCACCCCAGCGGCGCCTGGACACAGGCATCGCTGCGCTCGCCAATAGCGCCGCCCGCCTGCACGTCAATGAATCGCAGGCGACGGCATGTTGGGGGAGCGCACATGAGTCGCACGGCCATCAGGTTCATTCTCGCTGCGGCATTGGCAGCGATGGGTATCGCGGCGGCGATCGCGCCGGCCGCCGCGCAAATCCAGTTCGTGACGCCATATCCGCCGGGCGGCGTCACGGACATCGTCAGCCGCACGCTGGCCGACGGCCTCAGCAAGAGCCTCAACGAGACCGTGATCGTGCTGAACAAGCCGGGCGCCAACGGCATGATCGGCTCGGACTTCGTCGCCAAGTCACGACCGGACGGCAAGACGTTGCTGCTGGTGGCGGCCGCGCACGCCATCAACCCGAGCATGCATGCCAAGATGGCCTATGATCCCTTCAAGGATCTCGTGGGTGTCTCCCTGATCGGCAAGACTGGTCCGGTGATCTTCGCCTCGGCCAAGCTGCCGATCACCACCATGCAGGAGCTGGTGGCCTACGCCAGGAAGCACCCCGGCAAGGTGACATATGCGTCCTCCGGCGTCGGATCCGGCGCGCACCTCGTGGGTGAGCTGTTGTGCCAGACGCTGGGGATCGACATGACGCACGTCGTCTACAAGGGGTCGGAAGCGGCCCTGGTCGATCTGTTCAACGGCGATATCACGCTGTTCGTCAACACCATGCAGACCTGGGCGCAGCACGGCAGCAGCGGCAAGCTGCGGGCGCTGGCCATCGTCAGCGAGACACGGTGGCCGCGGGCGCCTGATGTCCCCACGGTTCATGAAACCGTTGCACCCGGCCTGATCGCGGACAGCTTCCTCGGCGTCCTGGCGCCGGCCGGCACATCAGCCGCCACCCTGGATACGTATTCGAAGGCGATCGCCGCGATCGTCGCCCGCAAGGACGTCAGCGAACGGCTGATGGATTTCGGCATCGAGCCGACGGGATCGACGCCCGCCGCCTTCGATGCCTTCATCGCGTCCGAGGCCCGCAAATGGGGCGACCTGATTCGGGCCAGGAACATCAAGCCCGACCGCTAGACTGGCTGCGCTGAGACAGAAGCGGGAAGAGCATGGTCGGCCGCCGTCGTCATCCTGAGCACAGCGAAGGATCTTGCGGTCATGGAACAAATGCTGTCGGCGCCGACGATCACCAGCGCCGGCATTCTTTGACGACCCACCGCAAGGTCCTTCGCTGCGCTCAGGACGACGGCAGAGGCTGATCCAGCGCCCACTCCCTGCCATCCCTGCAATTTACAATAGCCCATGGACTCGTCAGGATTCGGGCTTCGGACCACCGCTGGGGCCGACGAGGACCGACATGACGCTGCTGAACTGCGATATGGGCGAAAGCTATGGAATCTGGCGGCTGGGTGATGACCGCCGGATCATGCCGGCGATCCATGTCGCCAACGTCGCCTGCGGCTTCCACGCTTCCGACTTCAACCATATGCGTGCCACGGTGCGGCTGGCCAAGGCAAACGGCGTGGCGGTGGGTGCCCATCCGTCGTTGCCGGATCGGCAAGGCTTCGGCCGGCGCGAGATGCGGATCGGTCGTGAGGAGCTGGCCAACTGCCTGATCTACCAGATCGGCGCCCTGAAAGGATTTCTCGACGCCGAAGGCATGACGCTGTTCCACATCAAGCCGCACGGGTCCCTGTACGGCATGGCGGCGCGCCAACCCGAGATGGCGCATGCCATCTGTGATGCCGCCGACATCTTCAAGGTGGCGCTGCTGGGCATGATCAACACCGAGCACGAACGTGTCTACACCGCGCGCGGTCATCGCTTCATCGCCGAATACTATGTCGACCTTGATTATGCCGATGACGGCAGCCTGATCATCACCCAGGAGCACGATCCCGTGGACCCTCAGGAGGCCGTTCACCGCGGCCGGCGTGCGATCCGGGAAGGCCTGACGCGCTCCATCGGCGGCAAGGACATCGCGGTGCGCGCCGATACGATCTGCGTTCATTCCGATACGCCTGGCGCACACCTGATTGCCGAGACCTTGTACGACACCCTGCTCGCCGACGGGCTGATCAAGCCCCGCGGCGCCACGGCAACGGTAGCCTGATCATGCGGGCGGCGGCCAACACCCCCGTCGCCCGCTGGCGCGGGCTGCGGTTTTCCCTGTCTTGTCGAGGGTTCTGTCAGCCTGGCGATTTGGGGTAGGGTCGCGGCGGGCGACAGCAGTGGAGCGGATGTCCATGACTGGTTCTCGTGACGGCGCCATCGGGCGCATCGAGTCGTATTTCGACGATGGCGGCTTCCTCGCCGATCTGCAGCGGCGCGTGGCGATTCCCACCACCAGCCAGGAGACTGGCTCGATGCCGGCCTTGCGGGCCTATCTCGCCGACGAGATGTCGCCCAGCCTGGCGCGGCTGGGCTACGCCTGCGAGATCATCGACAACCCACGGCCGGACTACGGCCCCTTCCTGATCGCGCGGCGCACCGAGGATCCGGCCGCCCCCACCGTGCTGACCTACGGCCACGGCGACGTGGTGCGCGGCCAGGACGAGCAGTGGCGCAGCGGTTTGTCGCCGTGGACCATTGTGGTCGAAGGCGAGCGCATCTACGGCCGCGGCACGGCCGACAACAAGGGCCAGCACTCGATCAACATCGCCGCGCTCGATGCCGTGCTGTCGGAGCGCGGCAAGCTCGGCTTCAACTCGACGATCCTGATCGAGACCGGCGAGGAGACCGGCTCGCCCGGCTTGGCGGAGTTCTGTCGGCAGCACAAGGACAAGCTCAAGGCCGACGCGCTGATCGGCTCGGACGGACCGCGGCTGGAACCGACGCGCCCGGCGATCTTCGGCGGCACGCGCGGCACCATGAACTTCACCCTGTCGCTGGACCTGCGGGCCGGCGGCCATCACTCGGGCAACTGGGGCGGCCTGCTGGCCAATCCCGGCCTGATCCTGGCGCATGCCATCGCCTGCATCGCCGATGTGCGCGGCCAGATCAAGGTGCCGGAATGGCGGCCCAAGACGCTCACCAACTCCGTGCGCATGGCGCTGGCCGGGCTCACCATCGACGGCGGGCCCGACGGGCCGCAAATCGACACCGAGTGGGGCGAGGAATCGCTGACGCCGCCCGAGCGTGTGTTCGGCTGGAACAGCTTCGAGGTGCTGGCGTTCAAGACCGGCAATCCGGACAAACCGGTGAATGCCATCCCGCCCAGCGCCATCGCATACTGCCAGCTGCGCTTCGTGGTCGGCACCGATCCCAACGACATCCTGCCGGCGCTGCGCCGCCACCTCGACAAGCACGGCTTCGGCAATATCGCGGTGGCGCCGTCGCGCGAAGTGATCATGAACGCCACGCGGCTGGACCCCGACGATCCGTGGGCCAAGTGGGCCGTGGCCTCGATCCAGCGCACGACGGGCAGCAAGCCCGACGTCATCCCCAATCTCGGCGGCTCGCTGCCCAACGAGGTGTTCACCGACATCCTGGGCATGCCCACCGTGTGGGTGCCGCACTCCTACGCCTCGTGCAGCCAGCACGCGCCCAACGAGCACCTGCTGGCGCCCGTGGCCCGCGAAGGCCTGGCCGTGATGGCCGGGCTGTTCTGGGACCTCGGCGAGAGCCGGTTGGCGATCAGCCGGGCGACGATGTCGGTGCCGCCGCCGGGCGGGAACGGCACCACGAGCGTCACGGGGCGCGTGGGCCAC
>DATEIF010000003.1:0-3740 GCA_035279205.1 Vineibacter sp. | reverse complement strand
CTCAGCCAACAGGCGCGCGGGCAGAGCGGCGGCCGCGTCCTGGACCCACCACGCGCCCTCGGCGAAGCCCGGCAAATCCGTCACGATGCCGCCGGTCGCACGGCGTAGCGTGCCGGTAGGCAGGACCTCGGCCTCTAGCCGACCCGCCCAGAATGCCGCGTCGGAGCGGGCCGTGAGATCGAGCGGCGCCTCGATTAAATGGGCGGCGGCGATGGCGCGGGTCGTCTCCTCGCCGTAACTCTCCGACCAGCTCTCCCACAGCCAACGGGGCGTGTTGAGGCGGGCCGGGTCGCGATCGCCGAGCAGCGCCAAGCCCTCTCGCGCCACGCGGCGCAGCACGGCGTTCGTCAATCCTTTCAGGTGGGGCAGGCGCCGGCTCTCGACCAGGCGAACCGAGGTATCGACGGCGGCATGCGCGGGCGTGCCGAGGAAAAGGAGCTGTGCCGCACCGAGCCGCAGGACGTGATGCGCCGGCGCGTTGGCGCCTTCGAGCGGCCGCTCGATCAGGCCGGCCAGCACCCCGTCGATCTCGCCCAGCCGCCGCAGCGTCGTCGCGAGCAGCAGTCGGACGAAGGCGCGGTCGCGCGGATCGAGCTCGACGAACCCGCCGTGCCGGGCGAGCGCATCGTCCAGCGGTTGCGCCTTGTCCAGGCAGGCGATGAGAACGTCGAGCGCGACGCGCCGGGAGGCAAGGGCGGCATCCATCGCCTCGCGCTATAAACGCGGTTGGCGCTCTTGTCATGGGTCGGTATGTTGGGGGGACAAACAAATAGGAGGAAACGGCCAATGAGAAAATCAACCGTCGCCTTGGCCCTCGGCCTGATCGCGGCGGCCGGCTTTCCGGCCGCGGCTCAGGACAAGACGGTCGACCTCAAGATCTCGATCTGGCTGCCGCCCGCCCATCCGCTGGTGCCGGCGACGAAGCTGTGGGCCGACGACATCGAGAAGGAGTCCGGCGGCACCATCAAGAGCACGATCTTTCCCTCGCAGCAGCTCGGCAAGGCGTTCGACCACTACGACATGGCGCGCGACGGCATCGCCGACATCACCTACGTCAATCCCGGCTATCAGCCGGGCCGTTTCCCGGTGATCGCGGCCGGCCAGCTTCCCTTCATGTTCGCCGACGCCAAGAAGGGCACCGCGGCGCTCGATGCGTGGTATCGCAAGTACGCGGCCCAGGAGATGAAGGACACGCACTTCTGCTTCGCCTTCATCCACGACCCCGGCGCCTATCACGGCCGCAAGAAGGTCCTGGTGCCCGACGACATCAAGGGGATGAAGATCCGTCCGCCGCAGAGCACGATCGCGCAGATGGTGACCATGCTGGGCGGCACCAACGTGCAGGCCTCGGCGCCCGAGGCGCGCGACGTGCTGGAGCGCGGCGTGGCCGACGCGATCTTCTTCCCGTGGGGCTCGATGTTCCTGTTCGGCCTCGACAAAGTCACGAAGTACCACATGGACGTGCCGCTCTATACGACCACCTTCACCTACTCGATGAACAAGGCGAAGTACGACTCGCTCTCGCCGGCGCAGAAGAAGGTGATCGACGACCACTGCACGACCGAGTGGGCGGTGAAGCTCTCCTCGCCGTGGCACGACTTCGAGGCGGCGGGGCGCGACAAGATGAAGAAGACGCCGGGCCACGAGGTCTATGAGCTCACGCCCGACCAGCTCGGCGCCTGGAAAACCGCCGTCAAGCCGCTGCAGAAGCAGTGGGCCGATGCCGTCACCAAGGCGGGCGGCGACGCCGACGCGATCTTCAAGTCGCTCGAGGACACGATCGCGCAATACAAGGCGGGGTTTTGATTCATTCCTCGTCATGTTCCTCTCCCCCGCTAAGGGGGAGAGGCTAGGTGAGGGGGCTCGGACGTGCGCTGCCCCCTCACCCAACCTCTCCCCCTAGCGGGGGAGAGGAGGAAGAATAGGGAGAGGTTCTCGTGAAGCGCAGCGTGATGGATCGCATCATCGATACGATCGAGGCGATCGCGGCGGTGTTCGTGGGGCTGGTTGCGGCCGACATCTTCATCTCGGTGATGCTGCGCCGCTTCTTCAGCACGCAGATCCCCGACTCCTACGACTTTGGCCGCATGCTGCTCGGCATCCTGATCTTCTGGGGCATCGCCGCCACCTCCTATCGCGGCACGCACATCACGGTCGATCTCGTGTGGGCGCAGGCCAACACGCGCTGGAAGCGCATCATCGACGTCTTCGCCACGCTGGTGCTGCTGTTCGTGGTGACGGTGCAGACCTACACGCTGTTCGACAAGGTGCATGCGACTTACGTCGACCACGTCCTGACCTTCGACCTGCGCCTGCCGACCTGGCCGTTCTTCGCCATCGCCTGGATCGGCGACGTGTCGGCCGTGGTGCTGATCGCCATCCGCACCTTCCGGCTGGTGTTCCACCCCGAGGACATCCACGACACGCGGTCGGCCGTGGAATGAGCGCCGACGTCGCCGCCATCACGGGCTTCGTTGTGCTGTTCGCGCTGATGCTGCTGCGCGTGCCGGTGGGCATGGCGATGGGGTTGGTCGGTGTGAGCGGCTATGCCTACCTGAGCGGCGGCGCGCCGGCGCTGAAGCTGGTCGGGCTCACTTCCATGCGCACGGTCACCGACTACCAGTTCGGCGTGATCCCGATGTTCCTGCTGATGGGGGCGTTCGTGTCACACTCCGGCGTCAGCCGCGAGCTGTTCCGCGCCGCCAACACTTTCATCGGCCATCGGCGCGGCGGCCTCGGGCTCGCCACCATCCTGTCGTGCGGCGGGTTCGCCGCGATCTCGGGTTCGTCGGTCGCGACAGCGGCGACCTTCTCGACCGTCGCCTATCCCGAGATGCGGCGCTACGGCTACCCGCAGAGTTTCGCCACCGGTGTGATCGCCGCCGGCGGCACTCTGGGCGCCATGCTGCCGCCGTCGACCGTGCTCGCGGTCTATGGCCTCATCACCCAGCAGGACATCGGCAAGCTTTTCATGGCCGGCATCCTGCCGGGCCTGCTCGCCATGTCGATGTACCTTCTCACCATCGCCACGATCTGCCGTCTCAAGCCCGGCTTCCTGCCGATCGCGCCCAAGGCGTCGTGGAAGGAGCGGGTGGCCGGCCTGCGCGACGTCTGGGCGCCGCTGCTGCTGTTCGTGTTCGTGATCGGCGGCCTCTATGGCGGCGTCTTCACGCCGACGGAAGCGGGCGGCGTGGGGGCGGGCGGCGCGTTCCTGCTGGGCGCGCTGCGCCGGCGCCTGGGGCGGGCGGAGATCCGCGCCGCGCTGCTGCAGGCGACACGCACAGCCGCCGCCGTCTTCACGGTGCTGATCGGCGCGCTGCTGTTCGGCTACTTCCTCACCATCACCCAGGTGCCGCAGAAGGTGACCGAGTTCCTGACCGGGCTCGGCATCGGCAGCTACGGCGTGCTGGTCCTCATCATGCTGATGTACCTGCTGCTGGGCTGCCTGATGGACGCCATGGCCATGATCATCCTGACCGTGCCGATCATCTTCCCCGTGGTGACCCATCTCGGCTTCGACCCGATCTGGTTCGGCGTCATCATCGTCATGACCGTCGAGCTTGGGCTGATCCATCCACCGGTCGGGATGAACGTGTTCGTGATCAAGAGCGTGATCCAGGACGTCACGTTCTCGTCGATCTTCAAGGGCGTGCTGCCCTTCATCGCCACGGACATCCTGCGGCTGGTCATCCTGATCGTCTTCCCGATCATCGCCCTCTGGCTGCCCGGGCATATGTAGG
>DATEIF010000002.1:0-9667 GCA_035279205.1 Vineibacter sp. | reverse complement strand
AGCCGGCCGGCGAGATCAGCCGCTGCCATCAGGCCGTCGACCGACAGGCCGGTCTCGAACCCGCTTTGTTCGAGCATGAAGGCAAGGTCCTCGGTCGCGAGATTACCCGACGCGCCGGGTGCGAACGGGCAGCCGCCGAGGCCGCCGATCGAGGCGTCGAACCGCCGAACACCAGCTGCCAGAGCGACCCAGCTCAACGTCAGCGCCATGGCACGGGTATCGTGGAAATGAGCCGCAAGGCGGGCAGCGCCGAACCGTGCCACCGCAGCGCCGAACAGCGCCTCTACCTGCGCCGGATGGCCGGCACCGATGGTGTCCGCCAGGGCGATTTCGTCGGCGCCGGCCTCGACCATCGCCGCGGCCAGATCAAGGACGTGCCGCAAGTCCGTGCCTCCTTCGTAGGGGCAGGCACAGGCCGCAGCGATGTAGGCGCGCACATGTACGCCATCTTCCTTCGCCACCGCACAGACCGCAGCGCATTCGGCGGCCGCCGCTTGCAGCGACATCCGGATGTTCTTCCGGTTCAGTGTTTCCGTCGCGGCCAGCACGACGGCTACGCTGCGCAATCCCGCGGCGCGGGCCCTGTCATAGCCCTTTCGATTGGGAACCAGCGCCGTCAGGGTCTGCCGGTCTTCCCTGGGCACGCGCGCGACGAAGTCGGCCGCGTCGGCCAATGCCGGCACTGCCTTGGGACTGACGAAGCTCGTCAGCTCGAAGTGGCTGAGCCCGGCACGCCGCAGCGCGTTGTAGAGATCCAGTTTCGCGTCGGTGGACAGGATGACGGGAAAGTTCTGCAAGCCATCGCGCAGCCCGACCTCGTTGATGACAACCCGGCGATCGGTGCCCGTGTTGGGGCCATGCGCCGCGCTCATGCGATGATGCCCCGGTCGCGCAGGGCTTTGAGTTCGTTCTCCGCGATTCCGGCGATGCCGGAGAGGATCGCGTCGGTGTCGGCGCCCAGGGACGGCGGCGGACGGTACTCTTCGCCCGTGAAGGCGCTGAGCTTGATCGGATTGCCCGGCATTTCGATCACGTCGCCCGACGGCAACGTCATCTGCGCGATCATGTTGCGGGCACGCACCTGTTCGTCGGCGACGGCGTGCGCCAAGTCATTGACCGGCGCGCACGGGATCCGTCGCTGACCCAATTGCTCTAGCCAGTACTCGCACGGCTTCTGGAGGAAATGCTGCTGGAGCCGCGCGTTGATCCGGTCCTTCGCCGCCAAGCGGCCAGGCTGTTTCTGATAGCGCGGTTCCTGCAGGTCGGGGTCGGCGAGCAACTCGACCAGCGCGGCCCAGAAATTGTCCGTGATGACCGCGATGATCAGATCGCGCGTAGCGGTCTTGAACGTGTCGTAGGGAACATGGACGAAATGACCATTGCCCGATCGCTCCGGACTCTTGCCTGAGAGCAGGTACATCGTGGCCATGTAGTTCAGCATCGAGATCTGCGCATCCAGCATCGAGATGTCGACATGCTGCCCGCGGCCGCTGACTGACCGCGCGTGGATGGCACTCAGGATGCCGATCGCACCCATCAGGCCGCCGCCGAGATCGCCGATCGGGATGCCGGCCCGCAGCGGCCGGCCGTCGGCCTCGCCGGTCAGCGACATGCCGCCGCCCATGCCCTGCGCCACCAGGTCGAATGCCGGACGGTGCGCGCCGGGCCCGGTATTGCCGAAGCCGCTGATCGAGCACGTGATGATACGCGGGTTGATGGCGGCGAGCGTCTCGTAGTCGATCCCGATACGCTTGGCCACGCCGAGGCTGAAGTTCTCGACCACGACATCGGCATGCCGCGCCAGCTGATGAAGGACCTTCTGACCTTCCGGCGACTTCATGTCGATGCAGATGCTTTGCTTGTTTCGCGCCAGGGTCAGGAAATATGCGCCCATGCCGTTGCGCGAATGCTCGATATCAGCCGCCAGCAGCCGCCGGGTCGCCTCGCCAGTGACGGGCGGCTCCACCTTGATGGTCTGCGCCCCCAGATCGGCCAGCAGCATCGTTGAGTACGGGCCGGACAGCATGTGGGTGAAGTCGAGAATTCGAATATCGGAAAGCGGCTTCATGAACGATCCGTTGACGTGATCCCATCAGCAGAGGCAGCGGGCGCGACCTCGGCCGCTCTTCGCCCTTCCATCCCTCTCGTGAGATGAATGTATGCATTCCATATAATTGTATGCAAGATATTTTATTGTATACACAACACTCTATTCCGTGGTCGCGGACTCGCGCTCCCACGGTGGTGGCGACCGGAATGCCTTGGTCAGATGATCGACGAACGCCCGCACCTTGGCCGCGACATGGCGGGTCGGCGGATAGACGGCATGGATGGCATAAGACGGCGGCCGTTCATCCGGCAGCGCCACGATGAGCCGGCCCTCGCGCAGCGGCGCAGCCGCCAGGAACATCGGCATCAGCGCCAACCCCAGGCCGGCGATGGCGGCATCGCGCATGGCCTCGCCGTTGTTGGCGACGATCCGGCTGCGCAGCGCGACCGACACCGGCTTGCCGCCCGGCTTGCGGGCCTCGAACTGCCAGAGCTGGCTGGCATTCACATGGGCGTAGTCGATGCAGTCATGCGCCGCCAGGTCGGCAATGGTCTTCGGCAGGTCCTTGTCGCGGGCATAGGCCGGACTGCAGCAGACGACGCGGCGGACCGTGCACAGCTTGCGCGCGACCAGGCTCGACTCCTTGAGGATGCCGATCCGGATGCCGACGTCGTAGCCGCCGCGCACCAGGTCGACCATGCGGTCATCGTAGTCGAGCGCCAGGTCGAGATCCGGATGGCGTTTGGCGAAGTCGAAGATCACCGGGCCGAGATACATGGTGCCGAACGTCATCGGCGCCGTGATGCGCAGCCGTCCTTGCAGGGCCTCCGGGCGGCTGCCGATCCGCTCGACGGCCTCGTTGATCTCCTGCACCAGCGGCCGGATACTCTCGTGGAAGGCTTCGCCGCTCTCGCTGGGACGCAGGTGCCGGGTGGACCGCTGGAACAATTCGACGCCGAGTGCCGTCTCGAGATCGGCGATGCGCTTGCTGATCACCGATTTCGAGACGTTGAGCCGCCGGGCCGCGGCGGTGATGCCGCCGCTTTCCATGACCTGCAGGAACGTCAGGACGTCCTCGAACCGCCATTTCATTGTTCGATCCTACAGAACACCGTCTCCGTCCGGAACGCGTTCCACGGCGGCCGATCGATACCCATATGGCGAACTCAACCTCTTGTGAGGAGCCAACGATGACCCAAGCCACCCGTCGGGCCGGCGCTTCCGGCACCACCACCCGTCGCGTCGAGCGCGTCTTTGCCGGCATGCCGACCAGCGAAGGCGCCGGCGTGCGGCTGACCCGTCTGATCGGCCGGCCGGGCCTGCCCGACCTCGATCCCTTCCTGATGCTGGACGAGTTCCGCTCCGACACCGCGTCGGACTACCTCGCCGGTTTCCCGGATCACCCGCATCGCGGGTTCGAGACCGTCACCTATATGCTGGCCGGGCGGATGCGCCACGGCGACAACCAGGGCAACAGCGGCCTGCTGCGGCCCGGCAGCGTGCAGTGGATGACGGCCGGACGCGGCATCGTGCATTCGGAGATGCCCGAGCAGGAAGACGGCCTGATGTGGGGCTTCCAGCTGTGGGTGAACCTGCCGGCGGCCGACAAGATGACGGCGCCGCGCTACCAGAACATCGAGCCGGAAACCATTCCCGTGCTCGACCGGGCTGATGGCGTGCGCATCAAGGTCATCGCCGGGCGCGTCGACGGCGTCGAAGGCGCCGTGCAGGCGGTCGCGACGGACCCGACATACCTGGATGTCAGCCTGCCGGCGGGCACGTCGTTCACGCATGCCTTGCCGGCGGACTACGCCGCGTTCGTCTACCCGTTCGAGGGCTCGATCCGGGTCGGCGATGGCGAGGGCCTCAAGCGCGGCGAGCTGGGCGTGCTGGGATCGGGCGATGCGATCACCATCAGCGCCGACGGCACGGGCGCGGCGCGGGCGCTGCTCGTGGCGGGGCGGTCGCTGCGCGAGCCGATCGCCAAATACGGCCCGTTCGTGATGAACACCGAGGCCCAGCTCGTCCAGGCGATCCAGGACTACAACGCCGGACGGTTCTGACAGCACGATCGGCGGGCGGCACCACCGCCCGCCGACACGGCGCTGCGATGATGACAGGAGGCGCGGCTGCGCCTCGTCGACGGCAGATATGAGTTGCGCATTTCGCCGGCGGCGAATTCGGGCTATCCAATCGGCAATCCAAACCCATGGGTTGCAACATGCCTGCTCATCTGCTTGTCGAAGTCGAGACCACAAACCCCGACCTCATGGCCGAATACCGCAAGCACACGCCCGGTCTTGTCGCCAAGTTCGGCGGCCGGTTCACGGTGCGCGGCGGTACCACCGAACCCGTCGAGGGCGGCTGGAAGCCGCAGCGCATCGTGTTCATCGAATTTCCTGATATGGCGGCGCTGAAGAGCTTCTACAGCTGCGCGGAATACCAGCCGGTGCTGCAGATGCGCCTGGATGCCGGCCGCTCCCGGGCCATCGCCGTCGAGGGCGAGGCATGCACGCCGTCGCGGGCCTTCCTGATGGTCGATGTCACCGTCACCGATCCCGCCAAGCTTGCGGCCTACCGCGACCAGGTGCCGGCGGTGGTCGGCCCCCACGGCGGCCGCTTCGTCGTGCGCACCGACAAGATCGAGACCATCGAGGGCGGCTGGCGGCCCGAGCGCCTGACCGTGGTCGGCTTCCCCGACATGGCCTCCCTGCGCACCTGCTATTTCAGCGACGCCTATCGGCCGCTGCTCGACCTGCGCCTGTCCGCCACCCACTCGCGCGGCATCCTGGTCGAAGGTGTGTAAGCGATGCGGTGAGCGCCGTGACGGTCCGGGCGATCATCGCTGATGTTCCGGAATGCCCGCGGGGCTCCCGCACCATTGAAGACTACGTCGCCCGCCTGATGCGGACAGGCGGCGCCGACGCCGCCACCATCGCCACACGGGCCAGCCGATCGACGCGAACGGAAGTTCGCATGATGGGCGCGCTCTGCTGCGGCCACGCCGATGACGGCGATGCTGCCTTTGCGCTGTTGCAGACGCACTACGCGCAAGACAGCGACTGGCGCGTGCGCGAAATGGTGGCCAAGGCGTTCGATCATGCCTGCCAGCGACGCGGTCACGCCGCGTGCCTGGCGATCATCCGCCATTGGCTTGCCGCCGAGCATGCCGGCATGCGGCGCGCGGTCTGCGAAGGACTGCGGCCGTGGACATCGCGCAGCCCGTTTCGCGAGCAGCCGTCGCTCGCCGTCGCGCTGCTGGCACCGTTGCATCGCGATCCCGACGACAGCACCCGGCTGTCGGCGGCGCACGCGCTGGCCGACATCAGCAAGAAGCACCCGGCGATGGTGCGTGAGGCCATCCGCCGCTGGGACATAGCCGATCCGCGCGTGGCGGCGGTGGCCAGGCACGCGGCGCGGCACCTATGATCGTCGCCCAACCAAGAGGGCGATCATGGAAACGCTGGCGACGGGATATGGCCTGGTCGAGGGGCCGGTGTGGGACGCGGACCAGGGACTCTATTTCAGCGACGTGATGAACGGTGGTGTCTACCGACTGGGCCGGGACGACAAGGTCTCGCTCGCGGTGCCCAAGCGGCGCGGTATCGGCGGCATGGCCCTGCATGCGGCCGGCGGTCTGGTGGTCGGCGGCCGCGACATCGTGCATGTCAGCCTCGACGGCGGCGACAGCAGGACGCTGCTGACCAGCGACGTGACACCGGAGGCGATCGGCTTCAACGACCTGACGACGGACACGGCGGGCCGCGTCTATGTCGGCTCGCTGGCGTTTCGCGTCTTCGGCGGCGAGCCGCCGCGGCCGGGCCATCTGCATGTGATCGATCTCGACGGCACGGCGCGCACGATCTCCGACGGCATCATGCTGACCAATGGGCTCGGCTTCTCGCCCGACGGCAAGCGCCTGTACCACTCGGATGCGCGTGGCGGCATGGTGCGGGTCTATGACGTCAACGCCGACGGCGCGGTGGGCCCGTGGCGCCAATTCGCCGCGCTGGGCGAGAACGGCGTGGCCGACGGCTTGAAGGTCGCCAGCGATGGCTCGGTGTGGGTGGCCGACGCGCATGGCGGCCGGGTCGCGGTGTTCAATGCCGACGGCAGCCATCGCGCCGACGTGGCCGTGCCGCTCCCGATGGTCACCAGCCTGTGCTTCGGCGGCGAGGGCCTGCGCGATCTCTATGTCGTCACCGGTTCGCGCGGCGGCCCGCACGAAAATTGCGGCACCGTGTTCCGCACCCGCGTCGACATCCCCGGCCTGCCGCTGGCACCGGCCCGCGTGGCGTTGGGGTAGTGTAAGCACATCCTCCCCCACGCAGTGGGGGAGGTGGCCGAAGGCCGGAGGGGGACCTGACGTGGTCTCTGCTACCAAGATCACGTCGCCTCCCCTCCGCCCCTTCGGGGCACCTCCCCAGCGAAGCTGGGGAGGAATTGATTGCACTACTCCAGATAGCCCTCCAGGAAATCGAACACGGCGGCCTTGAACAGCGCGTGCGGGATGGCAGAGAAGTGGTCGCAGCCCGGCAGCGTGACGGCACGCGCGCCAGCGATGGCCGACACCAGGCCGTCGGGATTGCCGGCCAGCGAGTCTCGGGCGCCGACGACCACCAGGACCGGCATCCGCAGCGCGGCCAACGCCGTGCGGTCGAGCGGCGCACCGCCAGCGCGCGAGCAGGCGGCGAGCGCCAGCCGGTCCTCGCGCTGCTCGTCGGCGAAATGGCGGAAACTGCGCAACAGCGGATCGTCGATGCCCGCCGGATCGTCTATCTCCATGGCCGCCGCCATGCGGCCATCGTTGGGGCTGGGCTCCAGCAGGCGGCCACCGACGCCGCCCAACACCAGGTTGCCGATGCGCTGGGGCTGATCGAGCGCCGTCGACAGGGCGAGCCGCGCGCCCATCGAGTAGCCCATGAGATCGACTCGCTCGAGGCCGAGATGATCCATCAGCGCCACGATGTCACCCACCATCGCGGCCCGATCGTAGGCCGCCGGCTCGTGCGGCTTGCCGCTTTCACCATGGCCGCGGCAGTCCAGCGCCACGGCGCGAATGGCCTTGCGCTCCAGCGCATCGTACCAGCCCATGCGCCGCCAGTTCTCGTAGCGGTTCGATGTGAAGCCATGGACCATGACGACGGTCCGGCCGCTGCGTTGCGGGCCGCTGTCGTCATACGCGATGGTGACGCCATCGGATGTGAACTGTGCCATGTTCCTCGCGAACCCTTTGTCCTTCAGAAGGTATAGCCTAACCCGATGCCCGATCCGTCCGCGACAGCCCAGCCCGACATGTCAGCCGCCTACCAGGCGCTGGCCACGCTCTACAACGCCCTGATGACCGGCACGGTGCTGTCGCTGGTGACGCGGCGCGGCGCCGACACCGCGCGCGAATTCGTGTTCCGCCACTTCCGCCGCCAGCACCACGAGAAATTCCTGCCCGGCCTGAAGAAGCTGGGCCTGGACAACCAGCCCGCCGCCGTCGCCTGTGCGCTCTACCACTACCATTCCAATGCGCTGGGCGGCGTGAAGACGGAGTATCTGCAGGAGTCGGACCGCAAGGCCTGGGTGCGCTATCCGCCGCCACGCTGGATCTGGCGCGGCACCGCCGCCTGCGGCGTGCCGCATCCGGTCAACGAAGCCATGCTGCACGGCTGGCACGGACACAACGGCGTTTCGCTGGGCAATCCGCGCCTGGGCTTCGTCTGCACCGGCATGATCACGACAGGCGCACCCGGGCTGGAAGGCTACTACTGCGAACACGATCACGATCTTGCGCCCGAGGAGCGCGTGCGCTTCGTCGACAACGAGCGCATGCCACGCATCGATCCGACGACGCAGCCGCGGCTGGATACCGCCGCCTGGCCCGAGGACCGGCTGCGCCGCACCTATCGCTCCTATGCCATGGAATATGTGCGCACGATGCTGCCGACGTTGATGGACCTGCTGGGCACCCGCGAGGCCGAGGTCGAGGTCGGCCGTACGGCCCGCCTGATCGGCCTGCAGTTCCACGAGGAAACAGCGGTTGCGCTGGGCATCGATCCACGCAGCGGCGCAACGGGGTTCGCGCGCTATCTGGCAGCCTTGCTGGCGGCCCAGGGCGAGGACGTCACCAACACTGTCGATGGCGGCGGTGCTGTTGTGCGGCAGAACGGCTGGCGGTTGATGAAGGGCGTCGCGTTCGCCAACGACAGCGACGCGGCCGCCGGATTGCGCGCCTGGAACGAACTATGGATCGGCGCGGCGCTGGCGCACGACCGGTTCATGAGTATCGCGATGACGGGCGATCCCAACGACACGATCACCTGGACGATCGCTTAAACCCCTCTCCGCCCGCATCGCGGGGGGAGAGGGAGGGTGTGCGACCGAATACATCGGTAACACTTTAGACCGGATACATAGGTAACACTTTGGACCGGATACATCGGTTACACTTTCTGTGCCGCCGGTGGCCGCTGTCGGGGGCGCGCCCCCGACAGCGGCTCGAATTTTCCGGCCGGGGTGAGCAGGACCAACGGCACGTGGCCGAAGCGCAGCCGCATCACGCCATCGCGTGCCGTCGGCTCCAGGCAGATCCGCTCGCCGCCCAACGCTTCGCTCAGAAACACCTCATGGCCACGCCAGCGGATGGTGCCCTTGGGATACACGCGCACAACCGTGATGTCGGCGCCGTCGTACTGTGGCTCCGGCAGCTGGCCACAATAGCGCCGCGGGCTGGGCTGGTAGTACCGGGCCGGCGGCACCTGGCCCAGCGCTTCGTGCGGCCGCTCTTCGTTGAACTGGCGGACAAAGGCTGCAAACCGACGCTGCTGGCCGCGCCAGGTCGCCGCCGGCGGACTCGCCGTCTCAAGCTTCACGGTCCGGTGCATGCGCTCATGACGACCGTTCTGCTGCGGCTTACCCGGCGCGATCCGTTCCGGTGTCACCCCGGCCTTGATCACCTTCACAGCAAAGCGCGACAAGCCATGCAGCCCGGGGCCCGCGAACGGCTGACCGCCGTCGGAGCGCAGCAGCTCAGGCAACCCATATTCCCGGAAAGCCCCTTCCAGAACCGCCCACGCCGCCGCCCCGCTGGGCCGCTCCAGCGCTACCAGCCGCAGCAGATAGCGGCTGTGCAGATCGCTCAGGCTCAGTGGCTCGCAACGAGAGCCGTCACCCGTGCGGAACCAACCTTTGAAGTCGACACCCCACACCCTGTTCACGCCGTCGATCACCGACAGATCGCCCCACCAGTCGGGTATCGCCACCGACCGCAACCGCCGCCGCTTCACAAGACCGTGCCGATCCAGAATATCCCCGATCGTGCTCGCCGCCGGCCACGCCGTCCCACTGTCCTTGGCCGTCAACCACGCGCGCAGCTTCTTGGGCCCCCACTTCGGATGACCACCACGAGCCTCCACCACCCGCCGCTCGATCGACGCCGCCACTGCTCGGCCATGGCTGTGCGGCGCGCGCGAGCGCTCTTCCACCGCACTCCAGCCTTCCGCCTCGAACCGCGACACCAGCACGTGCACTGTCTTGCGGCTCACTCGGTAGCGCCGAGCCAGATCCGCCTTGCTGTACTCGCCGCTCTGCCAATCCATCAGCAGTCGTCCGCGCTCCGTCATCGCATCG
>DATEIF010000001.1:0-3151 GCA_035279205.1 Vineibacter sp. | reverse complement strand
GCCGTCGCCACCATGACAAACGGCGGCGCCACCACCTGATCCTCACCATCGGCCGATACAGCCAGCGGCCGGGTCATCTCGGGCCGCGCATTGAAAGCCCACCAGCGCTGGAAGACATCGCCCAGCTTCTGCCGACTGGCGAGCGGCGACGAGTCGGCGCCAGCACCGGCGCGGAGGAACCGGATGTCATGGTTGTCGCCGAACAACGCCGGCGCCACCGCCAGCCACAGGAAGGTGGCGCCCAGCAGCGGCAGGCTTAGCCGCCGGGCGAGCAGCGCCAGCAGGCTGATCACCGGCACCATGGTCGCCAATCCGAACAGGATGGCGCGTACCGCCCCGCCGAAGGCGTCCGCCGCACCCACCGGATCGACCACGAACCAGATGAACAACGCCGGCGAGAGCGCCACGCTGAACGCAAGGACGGCGAAGGCGACAGGATTGTCGTAGTCGCGTAGACGGTCATGGACGGCATCCGGCGTCGGCACGAGATAGCGAGTCCGCGGACCGCCGCCGCCCAGCAACCGGTTGGCAGCCTTGGTACGTTCCGCGACCGCGACATAGAAGAGGACGGCCAAGGCGATGAAGCCCCAGCTCCACCATTTGAAGAGCGCCGCATTGTCGTCATCGCCGGCGTCGCCGTAGACATTGTGCGCCTTCCAGAAGGCGGCAGCCACCGACAGGATCGCGACCGCACCAATGATGCGCGGCGCCTGGCGCCGCCACCAGCGGCGCCAGCGGACGGGACGGCCGCCCTCGGTGCCGCGCATGATCCAGAACGCCACGGTCACGGCGATGATCGCCACCGCTACGGCGGCAGGGATGCTGCTCCCCGTGACGACCGCCGCGACCACCAGCAGCAGCGCCAGCGGGCAGACGACGTACGGCACCAGTCGACGCCACCGTGCGTTCGGACCGCTGTCCGATACGCACCACGCCGCTGCGTCGGGCTCGATCTCCGGCAACGAGAACGAGAAGTTGAGCGTGACGCGTGCCCAGTACCAGCTCATGCCGGCCCAGGCGATCATCGTTGCGATCAGGCCCAGGCCGCTCCACACATTGTCCTTGGCGACGGCGCTCGCCATGACGATGTCGCGGGCCTGGTCGGTGAGCGCGATCAGCGCGCCGCCGATCACGACCGACAGCATCGGTGCGCGGCACGCCCAGAAGACGCGCAGCACATCGCGGATAGCCCACCACGGCCCGGCAATTTGGCGCGCGATCCAGGTGATGCCTGCCCAGGGCCGAGCCGAAACCCAGTCCACGAACCGGGTGAACCAGCCCGTTTGCGGCCCCAGCCCGCCCTGACCGTCGGCCATGGCATTCTCCCCCATGCCCATATCGCGTACGGCTTGCGCTTGTTCTTGTGCAGTCTTCTGTCGCAGTACGCCGATCGGTGGAGATACTATCGCACGTTGCATACGTCCGGAACTGAGAAGCCGATGATCCGCTTCGCCTTCTACCTGTTGTGCCTCGTGCTGGGGACCGGCGCTGCCGTTTGCCCAACACAAGCACAGCCGTCAGCCACAGCCGAGGCATTCGAGACCACGTTCAGCGCCTGGCTGAAGGACAATGGCATCGACAAAGGAGTGCTCGCTGTCGCGCACGGCGGCCGACTGGTGATCGAGCGCAGCTACGGCGGGCGCGACGTCAACGAGCGCGTGCTGCTGGCGAGCCTGAGCAAGGCGATCACTGCCCGCTGCGTTGGCCTGCTGGTCGCCAACGGCAAGCTGCGGTTGGACAGCACGGTCGGCGACGTGCTGGCGCCATTCATCCGCCAGCACGGGGAGCCCGCCGACGCACGCCTCAAGGCGGCCACCGTCGAGCAGCTGCTGGTGCATCGCGCCGGCTTTGCGGTGGCGCCGCGCGATCTGATGACGCCGCCTGCCGTCGCGCTGCTGGAGAAGAAGACACCCGGCGCGACCGAGCCCGCCGAACTGCTCGCCGCCACGGTAACGGCACCACTGGCCACAGCACCGGGCGAGACCTTCGCCTACTCCAACATCGGCTATCTCGTTCTCGGCGTGATGATCGAGATCGTCACCGGCGAGAGCTACGAGCGCTTCTGCGGCCGCGAGGTCCTCGAAGCCGCCGGCATCAAGGCGCCGCAGCTCGACACGCAATGGCGGTCGTTCTCGTCGTTCGGCGGCTGGCGGCTCAACGGCGCGGAGTACCTCGCCTTCCTCGCCCGCACGCCCAGCACCCTGCTGTCGGACGCGCGCCCCTCGCACGCCGCGACCGGCGCGCCCGCCGCGCTGACGCCGACCTGGTACGCGCTGGGCCAGTTCACCGCCAACCTCGCACCCGGCACCCACATCGCCTGGCACACCGGCAGCTGGGGCGTCGCGCCCGATACCGTGGGCATGCAGGCGGTACAGCACGAGCAGAGCGGCACGTCGTGGTTCGTCTGGTATTCGCCGCGGCCGGCCAAGGATGCCACCGATGTGCTGCTGGAGCGGCTGGCGGCACTGCCGGCAAAAATCACGACCTGGCCCGAACGCGATCTCTTCCCCGAGCGCGGGCTGGCAATGCCATCGGCCAAATGAAACCGGCCCGCTCTTGCGAGCGGGCCGGTCCTTGATCGTTCCTGAAGCGACGAGAAGTCTTACTTCGCGTCGTTGTCCTTGTTGGCGCGGCGCAGGGCGGCGCCCAGGATGTCGCCGAGGCTGGCGCCCGAGTCGGACGAGCCGTAATCGGCCATCGCCTGCTTCTCCTCGTCGGCCTCACGCGCCTTGACCGACAGCACGACGCGGCGCGAGGCACGGTCGATATTGGTGATCTTGGCGTCGATCTTGTCGCCGATGGCGAAGCGGTCGGGGCGCTGCTCGGAGCGCTCGCGGCTGAGCTCGGTCTTGCGGATGAAGCCCGGGATGCCGTCGGTCACCGTGACGTCGAGGCCGTTCTCCTGGATGCCGGCGACGATGGCGGTGACCACCTCGCCCTTCTTCAGGTTGCCGGCCTTCTCGAACGGGTCGTTGACCAGCTGCTTGACGCCCAGCGAGATGCGCTCCTTCTCGGTGTCGACGTCGAGCACCTTGACCTTGACCATATCGCCCTTCTTGAAGTCGCGGATCGCGTCTTCACCGGGCTTGTCCCACGACAGGTCCGACAGGTGCACCATGCCGTCGATATCGCCGGGCAGGCCGACGAACAG